>NZ_NQLZ01000022.1:0-197612 GCF_002276395.1 Paenibacillus sp. 7541
TTTGGTGACCGCTTATCATATGGATAGCCAATTGCTGATGCCGGCTTCACTTACCCTTCGATGAGCGCCAAATATTTAATGAAGGTATCGCCCTTTTTTGCCAGCAGAATCGGTCCAAGATGCGGCTTGGATTCGTAAATTTCCGTGCCTTCCGGCAGGACGGTCGCCATGCCATCGACAAAGGGACGATTCTGCTCATACACTTGCTGGATCGTTCCAACGAGGTCTCCCGGCTCCAGCTCCTCCTCCTGAACCCACTCGATCTCTTCTGCGTTGAGGTAAACGAGGCCCTCCCACTGAAAAATATCCGCGCCCGGCTCCCGGGCCAGCAGCTGCTCGGCAGTGACATTGCCGATGACTTCGGTCCGCTGTGCGCCTCCTTCGCTCTCCATCGAACTGCATCCGCTGAAAGTCAGCAGAACGGTAAGCAGCAATGCAAAGATCTTCATCGTTGATCTCCTCCTTTCACTACTCTTCAAACGGCCAGACTGTAGAATTTGTTGCATTTAATTCCAATTATTAGATGGTAGATTCGGAAAACAGGCGGTCTTTCCACCTCGATCTGCACAACAAAAAAAACACAGCCTCCGTATCTGGAAGCTGCGCCTTTCTTAAGGTCCGGTTGATTATATTATTATAAGCCTCGTATTAAAGCCTTACTGTTATGTCTCTTCTTTATGACTCCGAATTATGCCTGATCCTTATGCTGGCCTTCTTTGACCGCTTTCACATCGTACATATTAACATTAACGCTTACAAGATACTCGGGCTGCGGCTTGCCGCGCTTCTCCCGGTGTCCTTGAATATGAGCGTCGCTCTTCTCCCAGTTCTTCCAGTCCTCGATCGATCTCCAGCGAATGACAACCACCACTTCCTCCACATCGTCTTCCTGCTTCTTCCGGTTCACCATCACGGTCTTGTCGATCAGCCCTTCCATCGCGTCCATCGGGCTATCCTGCGTGAAGCGCTCGATCACTTGATCGGCAAAGCCTTTCTTCACCACCATCGTTCTCGTTTGAATAAGCATATATGAAGCCTCCTCATCTGGTTCTGCATGTTATCTATCATCTCTGCTGCCATCAATTAATACGATATATCGTTATGATATAACGATATATCGTATGGTGTCAAACGCGTGTGCTGGTTTGCATAGATTATGGATGAGCTAGATGATGCGCTGCTGGATTTCACTCTGGATGAGCCAATTTCCATCGATAAACTGCCAGTTTTCAATGGTGAAGAATTGCGCCACCTTATTATCCCTATAAGTAATGGACAGGTCATAGAAGACGACCGCCTGCTCGTTGTCCTTCAGCCTGATCACGCGGTGATCGAAGTTTTTATGGCCGCCCAGCAGCTGGTTTACGGAATCCTGCATCCCTTTCCAGGATTCCTCGGCATTAAAGAACAAGGGCTTCGCACTTGGATTGTCAAAAAACGCAACGTAGTACGCTTTGGCCATCCGATCCAAAGCCGTCGTGTCTCCTGTCGCCATTGCCTCATGCCAGTCTGATATGTATTGATCATGCATTATCGTAAATCGATCAACGGCTTCCTTCGTGATTAGATTCATAGGGCACCATCCTTTAGAGTTATAATTTCAAGGAAAATTATACCTGAACTGCAGGTAACAAGATAGGGGCTACCCCCATGCCCTTGATAGGCGAAGAAGTAACCCCACCAGCCCCTTACGGGTTAGAAACGACCGTATCCGGCAGCTTGTAATCTTTCGGCAATGAAGCGAGAATGCGATTGAATACAACGTAGTCCACCAGAATTTCAGGCGTGGATACCTGCCGGTGAAAGATCCGGTTATACAGATCGCTCATCACGGTAAATGCTTGCTGATTCATCAGCTTCCCCTCCATGTTGTTTTATCGCTGAGTCAGCGCGCCATGATACATCATCAGCATCCGCTGAACCATCAGATCCATGGACCAGTGATTCATGGCAAAGGCCTTCGCATTCTGGCCGAGCCTCATCCGGTAATCATCGCGTTCGAGCAGAAGATTGAGCTGCTGTGCTACCGTGTATGCATCGCCAACCGGCGAGATCAGACCGGTCTGACCATGCTGCACCATTTCGGGCAGGCCGCCGGCACTGGATACGATGCAAGGCAGCCCGGCCATCTGGGCTTCCATAACCGAATATGGCTGATTATCCTGAATGCAGGTGTGGACAAAAATATCCGATTGAGTCAGCATCGCCGGCACATCGTTTCTGGACCCGTGGAAGAATACATGGTACTGGAGGCTGCTGTTGACCGTCTGCAGTTCCAGTTGCCCGCGATAGTCGCCGTCCCCTACGATCCAGCATACCCAATCGTCACGCATATGCCGCAAAATTTCCAGCGCTGAGATCAGCACATGAATCCCTTTCACATAGACCAGCCTTGCCGGACAGATAATTACTTTTTTGCCTGGGGGCCGCACGACCGGGGTGCCTGCATTCATCTTGGCATAAAAGGCCGGCGCATCAAATCCATACTGAAACACGGCTACCCGGTTCTCCGGGACACCGAACTCGCCAACGAGAATGTTTTTCGACCAATGATTGGCGGCAATCGTAATGTCCGTTGCCATCGCTGCATGATACTCCATGGAAGGAAAGTATCTCCATGCAGGACTCCCCTCCGATATTCCCATCTCCGGATGGTTGCGGAAATGGTCCATCATTTCGCGCGCTACAGAGCCGTGAACATGAGCAATCAGCGGCGTTCGCTTCGGCTTCACCCGACTGAGGGAACGCGTGGCAAATACATCCTGTGTGTGGATGATATCATAGCTCTCCAGGCCAAAATAGGCGGCCGACAGCTCCATAAAGTATCGCTCAAGCTCATAATTGGTAATGACCGGATGTGCGTTCAGTTCCGGGACTTGCGCCGATGCCAGCTTAGCCGACAGAATCGGCAGCAGCGCCTCCTTGGCCAGCTCCATCCCATGTTGATTCACGATGTGAATTTTTTTGTAATCCGGACTGTTTCCCATCATATCCACTTGATGCCCGTGGTTCTCCAGGTGCTGCTTCAGCTGGACCATAAAATTCCAGACGCCGCCGACATGGGGGATCAGCCAGTGGGTTGCGAGCAGTATCTTCACACGTTCTCCCCCTTAACCACCGAGTTGAGCCGCCACATGCTGCAGTAAATTGCGGTAATTATTCTGTACCATTTGATACTCACCGGCAATTCTGGCCCGGTGCTGAATCGTGCCCATCTGCTCATGGACCCGGTATTTGGTGAGGCAGTCCGGCATATACCCGAATTTCGCCCCGTTAATGGCCAATCGAATCCACAGGTCATAATCATGCGTAAAAGGAAGATGATCGTTAAACATCCCGACACCGGCGATCCATTCTTTTTTGGCGATCACCGTACACCCATTGATCGGATTCGAATAGGACAGCTGCCGGCACAGATCGGCCATGCCTGCCATCGGAGCCGGACGGTACGGATCGGTAATCCGGCTGTGCTGGTCGATAACCGAAAAGGCGGTATAGCTTACGTCCAATCCATGCGTGAGCATGAATGCCATCTGTCTTTCAATTTTGTGAGGCTCAAATTTATCATCCGAGCTTAGCCATGCGATATACTCACCCGATGCATGCCGAAATCCGTGGTTGAGCGCATGAGCGGTCCCGCCGTTAGCCTTGCCCAAGTAATACACCCGGTGCGTATAAGGTGCAATTAGATCGGCATGCCGGGTTGACCCGTCATCCACAACGATGATTTCGACAGCGGGATAGGTCTGGTGAATGGCGCTTTCCAATGCCTCCTGTATATATGGGCAATTATAAAAGGGTATGACGATCGTTACCGTCGGCATCATCCCCTGTCCCCTCCTTCTGCCTATCAGGTTCGATTACACTCAAGCAAACATCATGGTCTAGTACACCTTATGCAATCTCCAGACATTCCGAAAGGACCCCTGTCCCCTGACATTCGTCCAAATATGCGAAATAAAAGAGCTGCCCCCATCATGCGGCAAGCATGTGAGAACAGCTCCAGTATTCAGATCACAAGACGCAGAACAACAATTGTGATGATGCCGACAATCACCGTGGCGAATAGGCTCTTCGTGATGAACGCCGTCAGAAAGGCCGGCACCGCGGCGGCGATCTCCAGCAGATTTCGGCCCGGATCGACCTTCCCGTCAGCCAGCAGCAGCTCCTGGGCCAGCAGCGCAGCCATTACCGCGACCGGCACATGATCCAGCCAGCGCAGCAGCGCTTCCGGTATGCGCAGGCGATTGAGCACCATGAGCGGCAGCACCCGGGGAATCAGCGTGACGATGGCAGAGCCGACAATGAGCAGAAAGATATGCCATCTTACTTCCATCGTTCCATCACCATCCCCGCCGTGGCCGCCACGAGAATCGCCACAATAATCGCCGCGCTCGGCGGCATCAGGAAGCTGGCCAGTACAACGGCCGCTGCCGCACATAGCGCAACGAGCAGGTCGAGGCCGAATTTCTTCCGGCTGATCATCTGCAGCGCGAGCAGGCCGATGAACATGCCCGGCAAGGCAAAATCAAGTCCCCATCGCTCCGGGTTCGGTATCCAGTCGCCGACAAGCCCGCCGGCTACATTAGCTGCACACCAGTTCAGATAGGCGGTCAAATTCAGCCCCACCATCCATTTATAGCCGAGCTTCTTCTGCTCCTGGGCTTTGGTCGAAGCCACGCCAAACGTTTCATCTGTCAGCAGCGAACCGATAAAAAAGCTTTTTCGAGCCGACAGCTTCTCAAAATAAGGAGCAATTGCCGCACTTAGCAGCAAATGCCTTGCATTGACAAAAAATATCGTCGTGACAATGGTCGCTATGGGCGAGACGGCCGCCACCATACCAGCTGCGATAAACTGGGCGGAGCCCGCATACACAATCAGCGACAGCAGCGCGATCTCCATCAAGCTGAAGCCAGCGGTCCGCTCCACCACACCGGCGGCAAAGCCGATGCTTAAATAGCCGAGCAGCGTCGGCACACAGTCCTTAACCCCTTGCAAGTAAGTATTGCCCTCGATCGGTTTCGAGGGGCTGTGCTGTACTTCCGTGTTCACTTCCATCCGATCCCTCTCACAATCTCTTGGTCTATCCATACTCCAAACCTGCCTTCATTATAACATGGCACGCCTGGCGATGAGTGACAACTTCCCGCCCCGTCCTCACAATCAGCTAATCAGCGGTATGCTCACCCGCCCCATATCGTTATCCGGCTTCTTCCTGCCGAAGCGGCGAGACCGCCCTGCTTGCCTTGTTCCCTTGCAGGAACATCACCAACCCGAGCATCACGAGCGCGCCTCCTGCCGCCTGGAGCAGGCTCATCGATTCGTTAAGCAGCAGGAAGGCCAGCAGGCTGGCTCCAACCGGCTCGCCGAGCACGCTCATCGACACGGTGGAAGCCGAGGCATATTTCATGAGCCAGTTGAACATCAGACTGCCGAACACGGTGGGCACGAATGCCAGCAACGCGAAGATGCCCCACTCTGATGCAGCATAGCCGGTAAAAGGAACGCCCAGCGCGGCATTGTATACGGCCAGCACAGCTGCTGCGAACAGGAACACAAGCAGGCTGTACAGGTACGCGGGCAGCCGCCTCAGCAGCAGCTGACCCAGCAGCATGTGGACGGCGATCGCTGCGGTACCGCCAAGCGACATCAGATCGCCGGTCAGATGACCCGGACTCCCGTCGAACCCGCTGCTTCCGATCAGCAGGAACACCCCGGCAAAGGCGATCGACATGCCGATCAGCGCCGGGATATGCACCCGCTCCTTAAACCAGAAATACGCGCCGATCATTACAAATACCGGCTGCAGGGCAAGAATAATCGTGGAGCTGGCCACACTGGTCCACCGGAGGGAGCCCATCCAGAGCAGAAAGTGAAGCGCCAGCATGAAGCCTGAACAGGCTAGCAGTGCCCAGTCCGTGCGCGTCAGCTTCCTGATCTCGGCGATGTATTTGCCGCTAAACGGGAGCATGATCAATGCGGTGATAATCAGTCTGTACATGGCCTGAATCGAGGTCGGGCTCTCCGCCCATTTGATGAATATGGAAGAAAATGAAATGGCCACAATCCCAATGATCAAAGGGATCGGTACAGGAATTGGCGGTTTGTCTGCATTCATGGTAGTTGAGTGATTCACCTTTCGTGTTATGATTAGAAAGTATGGCTTTTGCAATAATATCAATAAAGGACCTGACGACATGAAAAAAAAGAACCATTTACGCAAACCTTTAAGCCCGCCTAAATTTCTGGCTCTCGGCTTTGCAGCGATCGTGCTGATCGGCACCTTTCTGCTCAAGCTGCCTATCGCCTCCTCGGACGGCACATCCACGCCGTTCGTCGATGCGCTGTTCACGGCCGTATCGGCGACAAGCGTTACCGGCCTGGTCGTGGTGGACACCGGCACCCATTGGTCATTCTTCGGCCAGATCGTGCTGCTGCTGTTGATCCAGATCGGCGGACTCGGCTTCATGACATCGGCTACGTGGGTAGCGTTGATGTTCAACCGGCGCATCTCCCTGCGGGAGCGCATGATACTGCAGGAAGCGATGGGACATACCCAGATGTCCGGTATCGTGGATCTGATTCGAAGAGCGCTCATTTACTCGATCATTATTGAAGCCGCAGGCGCAATCCTGCTGACCATCCGCTTTGCCATGGACATGCCGTTGTCTGAAGCGATGTATCTGGGCATATTCCAGAGCATATCCATTTTCAACAATGCGGGCTTTGATCTGATGGGTCTCCATCACGGGCCTTTCAGCGGATTTCCCGCTTACGTGGCAGACCCGTATGTGAACCTGGTCTTGATGGCGCTGATCTTCCTCGGCGGTATCGGCTTTATCGTCATCTTCGACCTGATTGAGTATCCGAAGACACGCAAAATCTCCCTGCATTCCAAAGTGGTGCTGACCGTTACCTCCACCCTGATCGTGCTCGGTGCAGTTCTGCTGTTTATTCTGGAGTTCAGCAATCCAAGAACGCTTGGGCCGCTATCCACTCCGGTCAAAATGATGGCCTCCCTGTTCCAATCGATCACCCCCCGTTCCGGCGGGGTCAGCACGATTGACATATCAGGGCTGCAGCAGTCCTCCCAGTTCTTCATGGTCATCCTGATGTTCATCGGAGCTGCGCCAGGCTCGACCGGCGGCGGAATCAAGGTAACTACCTTTGCGATCCTGATCGGCGCTGTGGTGGCAATGATTCAGGGCAAACGCGATGTCGTCCTGTTTCGCAACCGGATTGCTCAGGCGGTCGTTTATAAATCCATTACGCTGACGATCCTGTCGCTGCTGCTGCTGGTCGGCGCCTCCATGTTCCTGTCGGTCACGGAGCAGGGTGACTTCCTGATCATTCTGTTCGAGGCGGTATCGGCCTTTGCCACCGCTGGTCTGTCCATGGGACTGACACCCGAACTGTCGGATATCGGCAAGGTAACGGTCTCGTCGCTGATGTTCCTCGGACGGCTCGGGCCGTTAACGCTGGCCTATGCGTTAAGCCGCCACAACCATAAGGATCTGTATCGTCATCCGGAGGGCAAGATTATCATCGGATGATGAGACAGACACCGCGGGTACGGCCATAAGCTCACAAACAAACCGTGCTTTCACCTTTAAAGGGGAAGGCACGGTTTTTGCGCTATCTATGGCTCAATTGTTTGATGCAGGTCACGCTCCGCTATGTACTACAGATCTCCCGCCTCAATCGCTGCATCCAGCAAATCGTCAAACAGGTCGTCATTGTTCTCGATCAGCTCGTCTACGGCCAGGAACTGCTCTTCCAGACCGGGCTCGTCCGCAAAATTCAGGCTGTAATCCCAGTTGCGCCCGTCTTTGCTGTGGAACGTAATTTCATAAGGTTCAGCATGGCCTTCATAGGCAAAGATCGTGTATCCGATAAAATGATCCTCATCATCCCGCTGCATCCCGGCACGTTCAATTTGAATCTGTGACACCTTTTCATCCTCCTTCAACAGTTCATACCCATAAGACACAATATAACACTTTTGCGCGTCTGTCATTAATGTTTTTAATATGTACATTCATCTAGTATAATATGGTGGAAAATCTATATTCGTATTGGAGGGTACCAAATGTCCGATTTCTATACATCGCTGGACAAGTATGCCGAATTGGCAGTAAAGGTAGGTGTGGGCGTCCAGAAAGGTCAAACCTTGGTCGTTCACGCGCCTGTCATTGCTGCAGACTTTATCCGTTTAATTGCCAACAAGGCATATGAAGCGGGTGCCCGGCTGGTCAAGGTGATCTGGAACGATGAAGCGATCACGCGGCTTCAGTTCGAAAAAGCCGCAGATGATGTGTTTACGGAAGCGCCAAAATGGCTGGCAGGCGAGCTGACCGAGCTCGTCGAGAACGGAGCGGCTGTGCTGCATGTGCTCTCCGAGAATCCCGACCTTCTGAATGGCATTGAATCCGGCCGCATCGCTAACTTCTACAAAACCCGCGGCGAAGCGCTGAAGCAATATCGCGCCTACCAGCAGTCTGACAAATTCAGCTGGTGTCTGATCGCCGTTCCTTCTCCGGAATGGGCCGCCAAAGTGTTCCCCGATGTTCCGAAGGAAGAGCAAGTCGATAAGCTGTGGAACGCGATCTTCCATACGGTACGCGTCGATCAGCCTGATCCGGTTGCCGCCTGGACGAAGCATCTGGAGACACTGGATCAGAAATCCGCGGTGCTGAATGCCAAGAAGTACAAGAAGCTGCACTACATCGCCCCGGGCACCGATCTGACGATCGAGCTGCCGGAAGGCCATATCTGGGCGCAAGGGGACAGCATCAACGAAAAGGGACATGCCTTTGTCGCCAACATGCCGACCGAGGAAGTGTTCACCGCTCCGCTCAAGACGGGCGTGAACGGCACTGTCCGCAGCACGAAGCCGCTCAGCTATGCCGGCAACATCATCGACAATTTCTCGCTCACCTTCGAGAATGGCAAGGTGGTCAGCTTCACCGCCGAGACCGGCCAGGAAACGCTGGAGCAGCTGCTGTCCATGGACGAAGGTGCCCGTTATCTGGGTGAGGTTGCGCTCGTTCCCCATCAATCCCCGATCTCGGAGTCGAATATTTTATACTACAACACCTTGTTTGACGAGAATGCCTCCAACCATCTTGCGCTCGGCAGCGCCTATGCCTTCTGTCTCGAAGGCGGCAAGGGACTGAATCATGAGCAGCTGCAGGAGCGCGGCCTGAATACCAGTGTGACCCATGTGGACTTCATGATCGGATCTGCGGATATGGATATATACGGCATTACGGCAGACGGTCAGAAGGAGCCTGTATTCCTGAAAGGAAATTGGGCATTTTAAACAGCGTACTCTAGGGTGCGGCAGCCATTCAGCTTCTGTCTGGATGGCTGCTTTCCTAAACCCGACATCAATATGAATTGACCTTAGGTTAATTATAGAAAAAGGATAACGGAGGAATGAACATGGCAAGTTTTGAAGAGAAGCTGGAACGATACGCGGAGCTTGGCGTCAAGGTGGGCGCCAATGTGCAGCCAGGGCAAACGCTGGTTGTCAATGCGCTGATTGAAGCCGCTCCCCTCGTTCGTCTCATTGTAAAAAAAGCATACGAAGCCGGTGCCAAGCTGGTCAAAGTGAATTATAGCGATGAAATCGTCAATCGCATCCGCTATGACCTCGCACCGGATGAGTCTTTCAAGGAAGCGCCAACGCATTACGCCCAGGAGGTCACTGAACTTGCTGAACAGGGTGCTGCCTTCCTGACTGTCCTCTCCTCCAATCCGGACCTGCTGAAAGGCGTTGATCCGGAGCGCATTGCCACGTATCAGCGTACATACGGTGAAGCGATGTCCAAGTACCGTCAGTACCAGCAGGCCGACAAGATGAGCTGGACCGGCATCGCCTTTGCATCCCCGGATTGGGCTGCCAAAGTGTTCCCGGATGTGCCGAAGGAACAGCAGGTCGAGAAGCTGTGGGATGCGATCTTCCATGCGGTTCGCGCTGATCTGGATGATCCGGTCGCGGCCTGGGAGAAGCATATCGACACGCTGCAGAAGAAATCCGATGAGCTCAACCGGAAGAAATATCACAAGCTTCGTTTTGTATCCGAGGGAACCGATCTGACCATCGAGCTGCCGGAAGGCCATATTTGGGCGCAGGCGGGCAGCCATAACGAGAAAGGCGAGCGCTTTGTTGCCAACATCCCGACCGAAGAAGTGTTCACCGCTCCGCTGAAGACCGGTGTAAACGGCACAGTGCGGAGCACGAAACCGCTAAGCTATGGCGGCAACATTATCGACAATTTCACTCTGACGTTCGAGCAAGGCCGCATTGTCGATTTCTCTGCCGAGCAAGGTCAGGATACGTTGGCCCGCCTCATCTCGATGGATGAAGGCTCACACTTTTTGGGAGAAGTGGCGCTGGTGCCGTACCGCTCCCCGATCTCGGAAAGCGGCATTCTGTTCTACAATACGCTGTTCGACGAGAATGCCTCCTGTCATCTGGCGATCGGCAGCGCCTATGCCTTCAATCTGGAGGGCGGCAAAACGATGACGCCGGAACAGCTGCGGGAGCACGGCCTGAACGCCAGCATTACCCATGTCGATTTCATGATGGGCTCGAAGGATCTGAACATTACCGGCATTACCCGTGACGGCAAGGAAGAGCCTGTCTTTATCGACGGCAATTGGGCATAAAACCCGCTTATTCCATGTGCAAGCCCTGCTGTCCAGCCTGATGGAGCGCGTTAACATTCGCTCTATATCGTGTATCGTGCATGAGCGTCAGACAGCCCTTCGCCCTTTGTCCTCATTCGGGCAAGGGCTGTCCCAAGCTCGGCTTGGCGGTGTCATCCGCCCTAGTTCCGCTGCGCTCCTCTCCCCTTTCGGGATGGATTCCACCCCACGCATCCACCGCTATGATCCCGAACCGGCGATCTGATGATGCTGTTTCTGGATGAATTAGCACGCCCTTTCACCTCTACTCGGTTTCTCGCTTCCATTATGACTCGTCTCGGCCTGTTTCCCTCCTTCTTCACGTTGGCAACATTGAACCAAATTTCAGCAATGATCCACCCTATTTGTCCATATCAGTTGGTATAAGCTTCTTTGCTTTCTAATAAGAATGAGGTGGGCTTTTTCACACAACTTGATGTAAAATGATGAAAGAAATAGGATGGGAACGCCAGAGAGGAGATTATCGAGTGTCCAACCGATTACAGCTCCTGCTCGCAGCAGAATTCGCTGATCTGAGCGAAGCTTTGCAAGAACAAATCTATTACGAATTTTATGATCTGGTCTATGGACAGATCCTGTATATTGTTCGAGATCATGCTGCGGCCGAGGATATTATTCAAGAATCATTCCTGAAAGTGATTACAAGCAAGCCGGAATTTGAGAATGAAAGCAAGATGCGGGGATGGCTTCGAGTCGTTGCGAAGAACTCAACGATGAATTATTTAAGAAAAAATAAAAAATACCGTAACCAAATCGATGTTGAGCGTGTTTTTATTAATGAAGAGCAAATGGTTGTTTCTTCCATTAATGTAGAACAACAGGTGGAGTCCAACATGTTGGAGGAATCCATCGAGCAGTATTTGCACCAGCTCAAGCCGGAATATCGCATTCTGATTGAATATCGCTGGAAGCATGGCCTGTCCTACCGGGAAATCGGGGAACTGCTCGGCATCCGGGAAGATATCGTGAAGCAGCGGCTGTTCCGGGCCAGGGAATCTGTGAAGAAGATGCTGTATAGAGAGTGGGGTGAATTGGATGAGCAACGAAAAATATGAAGGTAGCTTTGACGAACAGTTTGATCAAGCATTTGAACGCGCAGCATCTCGTTCTTCAATAGCTGCAGATGAAGAATCGAAACGGCAATCATGGCAGCAGGTCAAGCAGCAACTTGATCAGCTTAAACGTAAGAAGCAGCGCCGCCGCCGCTTTCGGCTTACCGGTATTGTTGCGGCTTCCGTTGCAATCGGGGCATTTCTATTCTCCCCGCCCACTATGACGCAGGCGGTAACTCCCTTTTACCAGCAGATCAAGAATTGGGGGGACGGTGTTGTCAATATGATGTTCGGACGGCAAAGCCCCGCCCCTGAACACGGTGCAGTCACAGCGCCGCCGCCGGATATGGTTCAGCATCACGGACAGTCGGATGAGGATGTATATGTTGAGGAATTGACAACCGAGTATCATCATCTGACAGAAGCGCAGATCAAGGAACGACTGGCATTTCCGCTTCCCGAGTTCGGGTATATGCCTGAAGGATATGTGCTGGATGAGATGAGCGCCCTTGGCTCCGCTCAGGAGGAGCCGGTGTATGATCTGGCGCTTCATTATGCGAATGGTGACCAACGTCTATATGTGCATCTGTACAGTCTGGACAACTCGGCTTCGGTAGCACTGCCAGGTGAAGTAACGAGCCAGCTGAAGCTCGATTCCGGCATTGAGGCTGCCTTCAGCGAAGGGCGTTATAACAGCCTCAAATTCATGATGAACGAAGTGGTGTACTTTATCATCGGGGATGTGAGCAAGGAAGAGCTGGTCAAGATCGCCAACAATATCCAATAAGCAGCTTCCATTAGCCACCAACTATTATCGGGAACCGAGAGCGGACAATATGTAAGCGAGCCAGGCTGCCGCTACCTGAATCATAGAGGCATCGGATTATATAAAGACACAGGGCTGCCCCGGAAGGGGCAGCCCTGCTGCTTCATGCCATCTGAAATTATAGAGGAATAAGGACAGAATTCGTGTAGTATGTAGCTGATTCGTAAGTCCCGCCATGGTTCACCCAGTGTACGGTATGCGCCCGGTAATAGTACCCTGGGGACACACTCCATGTCCGTAGTCCATCGTAAGAGCTTCTGCTGGACACACTGTCGGAGAAACTGGCAATATTGATCCATTCCGTGCCTGTCCAGCGCTGGAGGTTGTAGTTGACCCCTACTGAATTAACCGTCTGATAAGCATAGGTTCTGGCAGTAACCTGAACCTGGTTGGATCCGGCTTGTCGGATCGTAGAAGATCCATGCGATAAATACAGGTTCGCGTTCAATGCTGCGAACGGAACAAATTCCGCCTCTACTGGCGGCGGAGATGTCAAGGCACCTGGTGCTAAGTCTGAAGCTGAATCCGCAAACGCCCCTCCGGTCAGAGATAAACTCAACAGTACACTGAGAGCCACCGATGAGACTATGCGTGTATGATTCCGCACTTTGGACATAACATCACCCTTCTTTCATTAATAGGAACATCCATATTTTAACATCCTTATTCGACGAAAAAGTATCTATTCTTTCATTATTTGATATAAATATTGAAACTAATTTAATATAAAAAAGAAAGATCGACATAAAATGTCAATCTTTCTCATCGATTCCATCCACAGCAATCTATGCTCCCGCTTCTTCCTGCAGCATCTGCTGTCTTGTCACCCGGATTCGGGATATACGTTTGTTATCCGTCTCCTCTACCTCGAACAGACAATCCTCATACAAGATGGACTGCCCTTTCTGCGGCAATAATACTTCAAGACGGGAAGACAACCATCCTCCGATGGTATCATAATCATCTGTATCCACATGGAGACCTAGACGGTCATTAATTTCATCAATCAGCATCAATCCGTCAATGGAGAACTCGTCTTCACCAATCTGCTCGAAACCTTCCCGCTCCTCGTCAAATTCATCCTGAATCTCGCCGACAATCTCCTCCATAATGTCCTCCAGGGTCACCAGGCCGGAGGTGCCGCCGTATTCGTCAATCAGAATGGCGATCTGCGTCTTGCTGCGCTGCATTCTTCTCAGCAGCTCGCTGATCTTCATCGACTCGGGAACAGCCAGAATCGGGCGAATCAATGAAATCTGGTTATGCGCCAGTCCGCGCATCAGATCCTTGATATGAACAAAACCGATAATATGGTCCTTGTCTTCATCACATACCGGATAACGGGTTCGCATGCCTTCTTGCGCAATCTTCATATTCTCTTCCAAGGACAGATTATTGTATAAACAGATCATATCGGTTCGGGGAATCATGACTTCACGTGCGGTCGTATCGGCAAACTCAAAGATGTTGTCAACAAGCGCCATCTCCGTGTTGTCAATCAGCCCGATTTCGTTGCTTTCCTTCATCATATCCCGCAGTTCTTCCTCCGTATGCACATTGCGTTCCACGACGCGCTGCATCCGGAATAAGCTCAGCAGTCCGCCGGATAGCCCATTGACCAGCCACAACAGCGGCGACATGCCTTTATAGAACAGGTTCAGCGGAATCGCAGACAACAGCGTAATGCGCTCCGCCTTGTGAGCCGCCACCGATTTCGGGGCCAGCACGCCAAACACGACATGAATCAGTGATATAAGCATAAATGCAATAACCAGGGATATGATATGGATGAGCGTCTCGCTCCATCCAAGCCCGCCAAACCATGGCGTAATCATGGCAAAAATCGTTCTTTCGGCGATCCAGCCAAGTCCAAGCGTAACTAGCGTAATGCCCAATTGGCATGCGGACAGCACACGGTCAAGATTTTGCAGAATGCCCTGCGCAAATCGGGCTCTCCGATGCCCTTCCTCGGCCAGTGCATCAATCCGGCTTCCCTTCACTTTCACGAAGGCCAGCTCTGCCGATACAAAAAAACCGTTCAAAAATACAAGTAAAAACACCAAGAATAAACTTAATAAACTCGGTAAGGGGTCACTCAATAGATCTCCTATCCGCCATGCAACATGCCATGACGAATAGGATCACCTCCTTCGATTGTTAAAAATTTGTGAAGCGATCACACATTGCAGCGTATCCGAACCGCGCATCAACTTCCCAATGAAATCATCTCCTTGTCTTATTTGAGACGTATACAAGCTATATAAATAATTATATAGAACTACGATACACAGTCAAACTTTGTCTTATGACATAAAAACGCGTTGTTAGCGGCTATTTTTTGAATACCTGGGTTTAGCCCCTGATATCGCCGAATTGATATAGTCTATGAAATGAGCGGCTTGAAGGTTTCGTATAGCGTCCGGATTGCGCATAAAATGCTCGTATGTACGGAAAAACTCCGAATAGATCGCTATCCGGAGTTCAGCTTGATTGGAGATTATCTTCCGCCCTGAGTGCCCACATGGCCAGGGTATTGGTAAGTAAGCGGCTCGTCGAATACGACGTAGTCCAGATTGACCATCAGCAGAATGACGCGTCTTCCTGTCTGACGCTCGCTGATAATAATGTGATCTCTGCCGGCAGCTTCGATGATGCCTGTGAACACTTTGGCATTCCACTGGCTGTTGTTCTCGTAGGTCATGTAGAAGGTGCCCTGCTTGCCGAGGTTCAGGCGCAAAATGTTCTCAATGTAAGATTGCTCGAATTGCTGGGTTGGCAGCACCGCACCACCAGGGGTAATCGGGGCTCCGCTTGGCACCTGCGGCGGGACATTGCCGGCATAGCCGGCGACGGACCGCTGAGGAACGCCGGGATAACGCACCTGATTGACAAAATGAACCGGGGGAACACTGTGGTTGTACATAAAAC
Source organism: Paenibacillus sp. 7541 (assembly GCF_002276395.1). Taxonomy (NCBI): domain Bacteria; kingdom Bacillati; phylum Bacillota; class Bacilli; order Caryophanales; family Paenibacillaceae; genus Paenibacillus; species Paenibacillus sp. 7541. The sequence continues at coordinate 15,523 of NZ_NQLZ01000022.1, forward strand.
TGGATTACCTCCTTGTCATATCTTTCGCATGAAGCGGTTGTTCAAGCCATTAATAAACGGCAGGACAATCTTCGTAAGTCGGGATGAAGAAGCAATGCGCCTTAAATCGGCCGGAATGCTGCTGATTGTACCAGGTAGGAGGACAATCGCCCACCGGGCGAAAGAACCACAGCGCGTTGGAGGCCGGCCAGATTCGCTCGCCGTTAATGACTCTCTGGGCCAGCTCTTTGTCCCGCTCCCTTGCCTTCTGGTAAAAGTACCCCTTCTGCGTGGCCTCGAATCCGCCCGGACTCTGGTATACCATATCCCTCATGCTGCGGATATCCATAAAATCAAGGCAATTGGAACGGATGCGGTTCACGCCAACATTGCCGACCATGAGCATTCCCTGCTCTCCCTCGCCTTCCGCCTCTGCCCGGATCAGTCTTGCCAGAAGATCAATATCACTTGAATTTGCTTTGATAACAGCCACAATAACTCCCTCCACTTCCTTGACTTCACCACTGTATCGTATGTGCATTTGCCTAGCGGGGTGACGATGAGCGAAGGGATTTTTTTCACTGCTCTATACATACGAGGAGGCAGGGGATGAAATACATATAAGCGAAAGATTTTTACAAAAAAACAGCGCGGCATCATAAGTCAGGCTGCTGTGAAAGCATGCAAAAAAACCTTCCCGAGTCGAAACTCGGAAAGGTCCTCTTAAGCGGATACGGTTATCGAGAACATCACGCCGCAATATAGAAGCACGATGGCAGCCAGGCTGCTGAGCAGCGCGAATGCCGGGCCTTTATTACGTTTGAAGGCGTACAGGATACCGCCGAGCAGCGCCAATCCTGCTGCCAGGCAAACGATACCGATCCAGCTCCACTGCAAGAGCAGCGCGCCTTCCTGGAATCCGGAATGAAACCACAGAAAGGTCGGAGCAGGCCCGTAAATCGCGAGCGTATCCGGCACTTCATGGGGGGCTGCCTGCTGGTTCATATATCCGGTAACGATATAGATCAGCCAGATCAGCACCCCTTCGCTGCGTGCCCATGAAGCAGGGCGGAAATGGGATTGCCGCCGCAGCTTACGCTTCATCAGAGCACCGTTGACAAAGGCAAACACGAGCAGCGGCAGGATCAGAATATGCTTCACCAGCAGCGCCTGTCCGTAAGACAAGCCCCAGCTGTTCACCGGATCAGGGGCCACCCCGCTCATCAGATAAAGGCCCGAGGCCATGACGATGACAAAGCACAGGATGGCAAACGGATGAAACCATCTCAGAAAGGCGTCCCAGCGATCCGATCCGAGACTGAACCATCCGACAAGCAGCAGCGTCCCCGTCCAAAATGCCATGCCGGCAAAATGACCGAGAAAAGCAACCGGGCCCAGCCAGTCAAACAGCGTCGCCGCATGGTTGAATCCGGATAGCCCCCATGCCATGCCCAGCACTGCAGGCAGCATCAGAAACCGTGTGATCGTACGCGGATTCCGCTGCACGATCCATGCCAGCACAGCCATGAGGATGACGAGCACGAGCAGCCATGCATATTGTTCCCCTTCACGAAACTGGAACATGATGCTGTTGAAGGCTTTCCAGAAACCGAGATCTGACTTGAAAAACATCACAATTCGCAGCAGCGGGATAAAACCGCCGACGGCCACCGCCAGAGCGGCAAGCGGCCCCAGCCAGGCAGGAACGGCCAGTCTTGGCTTATAGCGGTCCGGGACAATTGCAAGCACGCTTATTGCTGCCAAAATCGCATAACCCAAATACAGAAACGGTTCACTCAGCCAATAATACATGGTTTACTTCCTGTTCCGGGAAAGCTTGACTACAAAATAACCAACCAGCACAGCGGCGACAACAACGACGACAATCCATACGTTAAATCCGCCCTGACCCTCGTTGTCACTTGCCGGATTTTCCTGTTCCGACGCCGTTTGATCACCGGATGTATCGGTCGCCGCTTCGTCAGCCGGCGCTTCGTCTGTCGCTGGCTCTGAAGTTTCATCCGTCACCGGCTCTTCCTGCGGCTCGCCGGTAACCGGAGTATCCGGCGCTTCGGCAGCTGTTTCCTGCTCCGGCACGTCAACCTGGAATTGGTAACTGCCTTCGACAGGATGGCCGTCAGCACTTACGATCTTGTAGTCCACCGTATAGCTGCCGGACTGAAGCGGGGAAACCAGAACGCCCTTCAGCGTCTCACCGGTCACCGAGACTTCAGCCAACTCAACCTCTTCCCCCTGCTCGTTCTTCACATTCAGAATGCTCAAGTTCTCATCGATATTCTCATTGAAGGACAGACTCACTTCCTCCACGACTTCGCTAATGATCGCATCAGCGGCAGGCACGCTGCTCTCCAGCTTGGAGTGTGCCCAAGAGGATGCGGGGAACAGAAGTGCCCATATGAAACTCACCATTAGCAGGGATGAGACTTTCCACATATTTTTCACCATGATCGCCTCCATACTTCCAATTTATCTTCAATTTAAATCTTCCCCATCATAACAAAGGTTGTCAGTTATGGCTATTGATAGATTTGTGAACATTGTCATAGGTATACATAATATATTTTATGTAAACTTAATATGAGCACGGTATCGTCGCAACGATGTCATCATCGTTCTCGTCGAATTCATTAAATCCTATGGGGCTATCTAAATCTGTCGAAATATTCTAATCGGAGGCTGCAAAACAAAAGGATCGGCCTAGATGAAGCTCGGCCAATCCTTCGGGTTTATTCCTCGTTCGCTCTATTCCTCATATATCATTTTACGCGTCATTCCCCCGTCCACGACGAGATGCGTCCCGGTCACAAAGGTGTTGTCCGGATCTGTAAAGTAGAAGCAAGCCTTGGCGATATCCTTCGGCACGCCGACCCGGCCTGCCGGATGCTGACTGTGATCCTCCGGCCGCAGCTGATCATAGCTGCCCGTTTCGATCCAGCCCGGACTGATGCAGTTGACGCGAATGCCGTCTGGCCCGAGGCTGACTGCCATCGCATGGGTCAAGGCGACAATCGCGCCTTTGGACGCCGCGTACGCTTCAGAGTTCGGCTCGGACATGACCGATCTGGTCGAGGAAATGTTGACAATGGCGCCCCCGCCATTGGTTCTCATATGTAATGCCGCTTCCCGCGAGGCCAGAAAACAGCTTCTCGCATTGGTATTCAGCACATCATCCCATTCCTCGACCTTCAATTCATAGGGAGACTTCCAGCGCGATACCCCGGCGTTGTTGATCAGAATATCGAGCCGTCCGGTCCGTCTGACTGCCTCTTCCATCAACTGCTTAATCTCGCGCTCGTCCCGGACATCGCATGGGACGAAGACAGCTGAATATCCGTTCGCTTGCAGCTGTTCGGCCGTCTGCTGCCCTTCATCCTTCAGCGTGTCGCTGACAATCACATCCGCGCCAGCGGCAGCGTATGCTTCCGCCAGCCCCTTGCCGATGCCCTTGGCTGCACCGGTAATGACGACGGTTGTTCCTTTGAACGTGGTTGTATTCATGTGATTTGGCTCCTCCTGTGCAAGCGTAAATAATCGCATCACGATATGATTTCATTATAGCGCACAGAAGTTCGCTTACCAATCCTCGGGTGAAGATGCAGCATTCCGGTATAGACGGTGTGAGGCTAACCTCTGGCCAGATCCTGATGGATCTTCGGATGTCTCGCGAAGCTGTAGAACCGGGTGCCCTGGAATCGCAGCATTCCTTGATCCCCCTCCGCACACATCCCATACTCCTCTCCGCTCACGACAAACTCCATCCGGTCCCCGCTTTCAACCTCGAAAGTGACGTAATAGGTGGTACGCGTCCGGCTGGACATCGTATCGTCATGGTGATGGGTGTGCTTCACCTCCGTGCGCTTGCTTACAATTTTAGATTCCACGGTGAGCAGCGGCTGACGGTTGTTCCGGCTCCATTGCAAAAGCCCTTTCCCTGCAGAGAGCAGCACAATGCCGACAACGACAATGAAGAACACGGGCATGACACTGCCAAAAAAATCGAACATCCAATCCGATCCCCATCCCATATGGCTCCCCCCTCCACCTTGTCTTGCTTTATGTATATGCCTATTTTTAGACAACTTAACACAGGGAAACAAAGTTTTTAGACAAAATGTTGAAGCCTGTCCCGCAGTCCTGTCTATGACCTTCCTTCAAATTCGTGATGATATAGTGTAGTATAACCACACTCCAAGCCTTCACGAAGAAACAAGCGGATTACAGGCGAATTAGAGGGCTCAAGCACACAGCAACCCCCTGCAGCGAGACACCGCGGTGTCCTTCGCTTGCAGGGGGTTGTGCTTGCGATGACGAGTCAGTCATTGGCCATCTGCATCCATCTTCTTGTCTCCTGCTGCCCATCGTCCTCGGCGGTGAGCAATCCTTGCTCGGTCCAGCAGGCCAGGCATTCCTCTTCGGTCTGGCATTCGTGGTTATAGTCACAGTTATAACAAAGGTTCAGATAATGTTGGGTGATCCGATCATAAGTCATCTCGATCCGCTCCTTCAGCTTGTGGTGTGAAAGCTCTTCCTTACACTTCTAGCATAGCATAACGGGCGCTTATATTTTGTGATTATTTTCACATGAATACTGAAAGATGAACATAGTATCCCAATAACGCAGAGGACACGGCTTTAAAAATCGTGTTAACCTCCTATTCGTCGGTAAAAAGGCTTTACCTGCCATACCGAATAGGTTTAGCAGATAAAGCCTGTAATACGCTAGCTGATCATCATGATAATTCATGAGATGTTCAGCCAAGTGATCAGTTACATGCTCAGCTATAGGATCATCCTTTGGAGATCCGTTATCACGATAATCCCCTGCGATGCAGATTCAGCGTTAAATGCCTTGTTAAATGCCTTGCCATGTCACGCCGCCGTCCGTGCTCTTCATCAGCCGGGAACGCTTCTGATCATGCGTTTCAATCAGCAGCCAGCCTACTTTCGAGCTGAAGAACTGCAATTTTACCACCCTAGGATAGTTCCCGAGATTTTGAGTCAGCAGCTTGTCCCTCGGGAACGGCTTCCAGTTCTTGCCCATATCCGTCGTATGGTAGACGATCCCGTTCGCCATTTTCCAGCCGTCGTAAAGCCGTCTGAACACCGGCTGGATCGAGCCGTTCTCCATGTCGCCGATGCGCTCAAACGGAACGAGATTCCACGACTTGCCGCTGTCGGCGGTGAAATAGCCGAAATAGCTCGTTCGATCCTCCGTGTAGCAGGTGACAGGGATGTAGGCGTCCGTTCGGTTGCCGAGAAATTTCGGCTTTCCAGGAGTTATGTCCTCGCACCGGTTCAGTGATGTACTGTTGAACACCTGGGCCGACGAGCTCCATTTCTGACCTCCGTCACGGGTAATATACAGTCTCGACAAGTGTGTGTCCTTCACCGTTGCGAGTCCGACGTTAGCGTTGGAAAAATCCATGCCGATCACCCTCCCCGACTGCGGCATGACCGTGCTTGGAATGTTCGCTGACGGGTAATCCGAGTTTTGCATAACCTTGTCCCAGGAGCGGCCGTTGTCATCCGTCTGGAACAGCGTTTTGTCCTGGGCGTAGCCGAAGCTTTTCTCCGAAGACATGATCCAGCCGAGCCTTGCCGATGCAAACGCCACGGCCATCACGCTTCCGCGTTCGGGCAGCGAAGAGATGCTCCACGTATCCCCGCCGTCATCCGTGTTCAGCAGCACCGTTCCGGCGCCGCCACGCTGATTGCGAATGATCCAGCCATGATCTTTATCCGGGAATACGATATCCCTGCCGTACTCCAGCTTATCCGTAAACTTCACGTTCTCGGATGGCGATATGTCAACCCAGGTGATGCCGTAATCCTCGGTTAGGTACAATCGTAACGCATTGTTGGTCAGGCCCCACGCGATTCCAGTCGATTCATTCAGCAGATGAAAATCGGTCAGTCGTGTGTGAATCTGATACTGGTTCTTTTCTTCCGCCGGATTTTGGGCAGTTTCAGGCGTGACGATCGTAATCGTCTGCCCTTCTTCAGCCGCTTCCGGCGGGGTCTGCTCCAGCGATTGGGGCTGGGGTTCAGGCTGCGGTTGGGCCTGCTCCGACGAACAGGCCGACAGCAATATAGGAATGATTGTCATTATACGGATCCAGAAAGTAAAACCTCTTGCCTTCAATGAGTGTTCCTCCTCAAAGCTCTTTGCCTTATGTGCCCATATACTACTTATTCCGACATTATAACATATCTGCTAAAGCGGATTATGAACAGACTGACCTTCATTCATGACAATAATGTTTCCTTTTCATAGCAGAAACGCTGTGAAATGCATAACAGAGCCATTATTTTGGAAAACTTGTGGAGTGCATACTCAGCATGAATCACTGTCATTTCGGGAGGTGAACACCAGTGGCAAAACCGGATAATCGCGAGGATAATGTCGAGCATCTGCAGGATGCGGTCCAGGACACCATTGAAAACTTCCGCGAGGCTGAAGATTATCTTGAGGAATTTGGAGACGAAATTCCGGCCGAGGAAAAGGAACAAATCGAGGAACGCAACACGCGCCGCAGAGAAAGCATCGCCGGATTTCGTGTAGAATCAAGGACGAAGCCCGCCATCAACGTGATCAGTAACTCAGGGCCTTAACGACTGGCAGAAACGGCGGAACAGGAGGGTGGCCATCCGCCTCCCTGTTCCGTGTCATTACATTATACACAAGCTCCGCCCATTACCGTATGCCAGAATCACACATACATACACACATACTGCTTCTTATAGCTTGGTAGTCAGCAGCTTGACGCCCAGCGCGGAGAAGATCGCCGCTCCTGCAACATTCGCCATCTCCCCGAAGCGGGAGCTCCTGAGCATTCGCTGACTGAACACCCCGGCAAAATACGCCAGCAAGCCGAAGATCACCCCGCTGAGCACGAGAAAAATAAGACCTAGGATGACAAGCTGCAATCCAACTTGGCCGATCTGATAGTTCACAAACTGGGGCAGGAAGGTCAGGAAGAAAATCGCCACCTTCGGGTTCAGCACATTCATCAGAAAGCCTTTCATCAACAGGCTGCGGCCAGACTGGGGCTTGCCCTTCTCGAGGCCAATCGGCTCTTTGCGGTATTTGATCGATTTATAGGCCAGGTAAAATAAATAGAGCGCCCCGGCGATCTTGAAAGCCGTAAACGCTACGGCAGACGTTTTCAGAATGAGGGACAGTCCAAGCGCTGCGGCGAGCGTATGTACAATGTTGCCGAGACTTAACCCGAGCGCGGTTAATACCCCGGCTTTCTTGCCGCTGGTCAGCCCTTGCGTCACCGCAAAAACCAGATCCGGACCCGGCACAAGAATAAGCAGAATCGCCGCCCCCATAAACAGAAGGAGGGATGACAATGTAAACATGGCGACATCGTTCCTTTCCATATAAGTCGAACGAGGTTTATTGTAGCATATCTGGGACACATCGTCTGCTTGTGACGGCTGTGAAACAACAAATGTTAACATAATATATATTATGATGTCTTCCATATTGATTAATGTCATTAACTATTAAATGGATAAACGAATGATTATAAGCGTTCCACATTCGATTCATCGAACAGCGCACAGCGCACATAAAAAAGCGTCCAAATTGGACGCCTTTCTTTGTCGCATGTCGAATTTTATAGAAACCTGATAGCGAGCCGATCTGCCTCCTGCGCTCACTGTATTATCCTCTACATATGATGATGCCCCCAACGATTATTCGCACTGCGCGCAGTTCCCAGCGCGCGGTGCCTCCATTCCGTTTGAAACCGCAAATCTGCATCATTCATCAGGTTTACATAATCCTCATTATGTAATTTGATTATTTATTTAATGACATTAATCATCTGCGGTTTGAACGCAGCTTCGGCAGTTTCACGTCCAGCCGAGTCATCGCCTCTTCCTTCTCCCGATTGGAAACATGCGTATACACCGTGGTCGTCTGGATCGAGGCATGACCGAGCAGCTCCTGCACCGTTCGAATATCCGTTCCTTTGCGCAGCAGCATGGTAGCGAAGGAGTGGCGAAGCTTGTGACTGGAATAAGCGACCCGCATCTGCTCTGGAAGATGACTCTGGTACTGCCGGAACGAATCCGCTGCAATTTGCTGAATGGTGCGGATCGACAGTCTTCTCCCCTTCTGGGAGATGAACATCGCCTCTTCTTTACGCCGATAAGGCGTCAGCCTGTGCTCCAGGTAGACGGACAGCATCTCGGCAACCGGCTCCGGAACCGGGATTGTCCTCCATTTCCGCCCTTTACCGAATACTTGCAGTGTTTTACGGTCAGGCTGATAGTCCCCGAGATTAAGTCCATGCACTTCCCCGACCCGCAGCCCCATGAACGCCATCAGCAGGAAAATCGCCAGGTTGCGCTCCCGGTATTTGCCGCTGACCGATTGCAGAAACGCTGTCAGCTGCTGTTCATCCATATAGACCGGGGCTTTATTCTTCTCCGTCTTGGCCTTCTTGATGCCAGCTGCCGGATTGTTCTCGAGCAGCTCCAGCTCCTGCAGCGCCTTGAAGAAGCAATGAATAGCCGCATGCTTGCGGTTACGCGTCTGATCGCTGGCGCCATTTCGTCTCGCTTGAGATAAATACGCGATCACCTGAAGTTTTTTACACTCGGCGAGATCCCGCCCATCCAGCGTGCTCAGAAATTGCCTCACATCGCTCATATAGTTCCGCTCGGTGTATTCGCTGTATCCCGCATCCTGCATCCAGATCAGAAACGAATCCAGGTACAGGCCATACCGGTCCGAGATCTCTTCTTCCCCATGTCTGTTCATCGCTGCCACACACTCCATTCTCGATCGCCAATTCACTGAATCTAGGATTGCCTCTATGATGTTTCACCGACTCGTGCCAACTTCTCCCTATTGGATGCACGATAACGCTCTTCATTGTACCTGATCCGTTGACGGATTGCGAGCCATATCGCGCTTTCAGGAGCATGAAAGATGACCAAGTGTACATGCTGGTGCGCCCATTCGCTCATAACGTAAACTGCGTATAATTTATATTATACGCAGTTATAGAGGGCGATAACCCGTTGTTAACTGAAGGATATAAACTTCGCCGATTGTCCCCTCGATCTTGCTCTCGCTGATGGGTATGAATAGGCATAGGGGCCCCTACTCTCGGCCTTTTTCTAGCTTATTGCCTCATAGAGGCAGATGTGAATTGAAATGAAAAGACCGCGATCACTCGCGGTCCGATATACGTTCATCCTATATTAAGCGTAAACGACGCGATCTGCATCCGTAAACCGATACTGCGTATTCAGACACTCTGCAATACAGTATCTCCATTGGATGGGTTATCGAATTGCACCGCTGCGCCGATCGGATCGGTACCGATAGTCCCAATCCCGTTGCCTTTCTCCAAAGGTGTGCTGAATACAAGACGCTAGCGTTCAAGCTTTGTGTGTGTTCCACGCGGGATGTCGATAGAATTCAATGGTATCAATAAAACTCACCTTATACTGCTGCTCCACTTCGGACAAGTCCAGCAGCTTTCGGTCGATTGCTTTCAGCCCCATGACCACATCATGGCGCAGTAGGTCCATAGCAATTTTGCCAACGAACCCGCCCTCGATCTCCTTATGTCTGTTACGAAACTCTTCATTGTAGATCAATTCTGGAGTAAAGGATGCTTCAACAAACGCATTGACGAGGGTTAGCTCGTTCCCTTCCATTTGCACGGCAATATAATAATTCCCGCGCTCATCCTTTATAAGATCTTTATTGATTTCCACGTTCAATTGGATCACTTCCTGTATCTTAGATTATGAGCCTTCGCCCAGCACGCCAAAAAGAAAAAGCAGATACACTGATCAGTCTCAGTCTCTTGCTATACATCTATACTGCCCATTAAATTATACCTTAACTTGTATCGCTATGCTCGTATGGGATATCACGACTAAAAAACGGTGAGCACAGCTTTTTTCTCTGTGTCTCATCGTGCAACTCATTCATGTATGGCAAGTAATACCCGATTCAATTCGTTTATCCCACTATAGACCTGTCCAAACATCTTTGGCGTACCGGCCTTCCTGCTGCAAACGTTCAAGCCATGCATCCGCCTGTTCTGCGGATTTGCCGCTAATGTCGATGTATGCTTGCTTGAGCGTGGCCTCCACATCAGGAGCCATCTTGCTTCCATCTCCGCAAACATACAGATGCCCGCCCTGCTCAAGCAGTGGAATCAGCTTGTGGGCATCGTCTCTCATCAGATGCTGCACGTAGCATTTGTCCTGTCCATCCACGCTGGAGAAAGCCGTATGGAGTTGGACAAGCCCTTCTTGCTGTGCAGCTTCAAGCTCATTTTTATACAAAAAGTCATGTTCCGGGTTACGGCATCCAAAGTACAGATGGGCTTCGCCAACCTGCTGCCCTTGTTCCTTCAAAACACGTCTTGCCTGCAGGAAACCACGGAATGGTGCCACACCTGTTCCAGGACCTACCATAATAATCGGTACATCCGCTTGATCTGGCAAATCAAACCCGGACTCTGGCGTCCGTATGAACATAACCACCTCTTCACCCGGTTTCAGGTTCGCCAGATAGTTTGACGCTATGCCTTTATATTCCCCTTGTCCGCTCCAGGCAGGAGCACGAACTACACGGACTGTGATGCTGGCCTGTTCCGGCTGTACACGAGGTGAACTGGAGATGGAATAATATCTCGCTTTGAGTGGAGGCAGCAGTTCCAGGAAGCGTTCAAACGGCATTTCACACGCCTCGTACTTAACCAGATAATCCAGCATCGATATCCGTTTGCTCCGCACTTCTTCCATATACACAGATTCATCCAGGAGAGCTTCTAGCTCCTTCTTGTGCGGGGGGCAAACGGTATATGCCGCCAGCTCTCTCAGCTGTGCACGCGTTGCTGCCTCTTGTAGCTCCACACTGTGACTGAGCAGGTCATATAGATTAACCGGCTGCTGTAGGGGCAAATGTGCTGCACTTCGACCCGATGCATCCAGAACCAAATGTTCCGTACCAGTGTAACCGTAGCGCTTTAGTACGCGTTCCACAAGTTCCGGTGGATTTTGCGGCAGAATTCCCAGATGATCACCTTCCTTGTAGGTCATGCCCTCAGGCAGTTTAATTTCCAGATGACGTGTACTCCGCGGGCTGCCCGCATCATGAAGTTCCCGATTTTCGAGCACTTGAGCTACATGGGCATCATACGTATCTGCGAGCGGTGTCACCGCTAGCCCACTTACAAACTGTATGGACAATGAACTGCATTCACTGCCTGAGCTGCTGCTGAGCTCAAGTCCCATCGCACGTGCCAGATCCTGCCACAATTGTTCACTCCAGTCCTCTACCTGCTTCTCAAAATCCCCGTTTGCGTCACTTTCACCAAGAGGAGACAACCGCGTTGCGCCCTTCGAAGAGAGCTGTTCATCAATCAAACGCGGGATACGCTGATACGTGCTGGCCCAGTTGTGATCCCCGCATCCAAGAACAGCATAACGGACTCCCTCAAATTCCTTGTGATCTGCATGTTCAATCCATTCCACAAAGTCCTTGGCATTACTCGGCGGCTGGCCATTGTAGGATGCACTGACGATAATAACAACACCTTCTTTCGGCAGTTTGCCTACCCGATCATTCAGTGCTGCGACTTCACTTCGAAATCCCTGGTATCGTGCATGATCTGCAATCTCACGGGCAATACCTTCCGCTGTACCCAGATTGGAGCCGTACAAGACCAGCATCGGGGTGTGATGGGCATTTGCCGGATCAGGCTCTTTTCTTTTGGCAACCGAAGATGGTTCCTTTACCGAAATACCTGGAACAGCCATGACGGGCTGCCCACCACTCACACGAACCCGAATGGTGAAATGTTCCGGCTTGAGTGTCAAAGTCTCTTTTACCTTCAACTGGTAATCGGTATGATCGATCAGGTCAAAATGTTTCAGGACCATGCCCAGCACAAGCGTTGCCTCCTGAAGTGCAAACTGCTGTCCAATGCAGGCCCGTTGACCATTACCAAACGGCTTGTAGGCATCATGCGGAACCTTGCTCGGATCCTCGAACCGCTCCGGACGGAATTCCTCTACATCGTCCCCCCAAGCATCACGGTCACGGTGCAGCTTGGGAATGAGCACACTTACACTATCCCCTTTTTGCAAAGGGTACTTTCCTGCGAGCACCGTGTCCTCTTTGGCGTAAAGGGAAAATGCCGGAGCCGTTGGCCACAAGCGCAACGCTTCGTTCAGCACCATGCGGATGTATTTCAGATTGCGAACCTGATTGTACGTCGGAACCGGATCTTTCAGAATCTGGTCGGCTTCGGCTTGCGCCTTGGCCAACTTATCCGGATTTTTCATCAAGTAGTAAATGGCAAAGGATAGTAATCCACTCGTTGTCTCATGCCCTGCAATGAGGAATGTAATAATCTGATAACGGATATTTTCATCATCCAGTGTTTCTCCCGTTTCCGGGTCCTTGCCGTTAAGCATATGGGATAACAGATCATCCGCACCTTCCTGAGGGTGCTCTTTGCGCTCGGCAATAATATGATCGACCAGCGTGAACATCGAACGGATATCCTGTTCGAACTGTTTCTTTTTACTGATCATCAGCTTATCCTGAATACGAAGGCGCTGCAGTGAACTCATGGCCTCATCCAATGCGCGTACCATGCTCGTGATAAATGGGTGCGGTTCTTCTCTGTAAAAGCTGTTAAACCGATAATTGAAGCCACACAATCCGATCGTATCCAGGGTTAGACGTGTCATATCATCGGGGACGTTAACCGCTTCATCGGGATTCAGCCTGGACCATTTCTGAACAAGCTGCACAGCCAGATCAACCATCTTGTTATGATATCCTTGCATGGCTCGCTGGCTGAAGCTGGGTAACAGCACATTGTGGGCTTTTGTCCAATTGGATTCATAGGTCCAGCTTGTAAACAAGCCATCTCCTGCAAACGCACGAACTTTCTCAAGAGGTGCCCACACACGCTTATCGAATTTGGATTCATCCGTTACCTCGGCGACCAGCTCATGACCTGAAATATACAGCTCGCTTCGTCCTGGATACTCCATTCGAAAGATAGGTCCATATTGGTCTGCAAGTTTAACCAGGGATTGCACAGGCTCCTCAAAGTTTAAATGCGGCAAGTTACCTAAAGGGCCGAATGTTTTGGGTTGCGGTACTGAAAATAGGGACATGCACACCACTCCTCCTCCAACTTATTAATCCAACCTTCTGAATCATGACTTTTTTGAAATAAACGCTACAAATTCACGGACATCACTTCATATGCTGCAAGTAATCACATTGAATGCAAAACATTAAAAAAAAACGAAACAGAACCAATTGACCAATTTGGTATAACGGTCATTCTAGCGTAAAAAAATAAGTCACTTCGTTATCTGCTTTTACCCTAACATTTCCAGTTCCAATCTACAACAGTCTCAAAGTCTTAGGACCATTGGGTAGCGCTCTATTCATAGAGTACAGTGCGAGTATATCATCGCAAACGCATTCATATAAAGCCGCTGCCGCTTCGCATTCGATCATTAGTATATTTAATCACGCTTACCTAGTGAAATAATCCATCTATGAAACCTACATCATTTTTTACACTTCCTCATAGATTTAACGAAAATTTGAAATAGAATCGACACTTCCCATTTATTTCAGATGCTAAGATACGAGAGAATTGAAAAAGTTGGAAGGGGATGAATTTATGAGAAAATGGATGTCTTTATTGCTTGCTGGCCTCATCACATTCAGCATCACGACTTCGCCGGTGCAGGCGGGAAAACCGACAAATCCGAACACGGGCGGCACACCCGGAAGCTGGACGGTGGGCGCTGCGCCTGAGCGTGTCGATCCATCGAAGCCGGCCATCCTGTTCGTGCATGGCCTGAACAGCAGTGCCAATGTATGGTACGAGAACAACGATATGTATGAACAGGCGTACAATAACGGGTACCAGACCTCTTTTATCAACCTGTATGACATTACAGGAACCTCCGAGAGCATGTGGGACAACGGCAGGCTTCTCTCCGGGAAAATCCGGGAAATCAGCGAGCATTTCGGTAAAAAACTGATCGTGATCGCCCACAGCAAAGGCGGTGTCGATACACAGGCAGCCATCGTCCATTACGGTGCGGCACCTTATGTGCAGCGCGTCATCACCCTGGGCAGCCCGCATCACGGCTCGCAGTTGGCAGACCTTGCCTACAGCAGTTGGGCCGGCTGGCTGGCAGACCTGATCGGTTCCAGAAATCCCGGCACCGCTTCGATGCAGACGTCCTACATGCAATACTTCCGCTCACAGACCGATGGGCTGAGCTCGGGCAGAGGCGTACCCTTTTACACACTCGCAGGCAATAGCTGGTCTTCTGGCAGCACTTCGCATTTCTTCGGCGGACTGTATTTGTCTTCCTATGGCGACAACGACGGTGTCGTCACCGTCCAGAGCGCTTATGTGCCCGGCGGACGCATGATCCGCGTTGGCCCTTGGAATCACACAAGCGTGCGCACAGGTTCCCATGTCTATTCCCTGCTGGCTCCTTATCTGCAGCAAGCGGAACCGGCCCAGGCCTTCTCTTCTGAATCCGGCCACGAACGGATTGCGCCAAGCGCCTCGGTAGCTCACGATCCGGGCAGCCATTATATCCGGGGAGGCAAGCTCCACGGACAGGCAACCGAGACGCTCGTTGTCGAAGATGGCGTGGCATCCGTTCAGCTGAGCTGGATCAGCGACAAGCCGCTTCACAGCCTGGAGCTCACCCATCCGGACGGCACTGTCGAGACGCTTCAGCCTGAGATGTACCAAGATGAAGAAATATTCCAGGGGGCATGGCATCACCAGGTGCTGCTGAATCAGCCGGCCCCGGGAGCTTACGAACTGACCGCATCGGCGCCGGACGCCGCAGCCTACCTGATGGCAGCCCAGTTCCATCGCCCTCAAGATTTCAAGATCAGCCTGAAATCTACCGGATCAGAAATTCAGCTTCAGCAGCAAGATCAAGCGCATGTGAACAACATCAGCTATGATATCAGCTATTTCGGTGATCCTGACAGCTTGTCCCCGCAGAAGCTTTCCCCGTCCATCTCAACGAAGAACTTCAGCGCGAATGCAAAGCCGGACATGTCGGTGTTCAACAAGCCGGGGCTTTACAGCATTACAGCTGAAGCAACAGGCGTAACCGACAAGGGCTATCCGTTCCGCCGCACGATCGTACAATCCGTATTCGTGGACGAATCGGGACGTCAATACGGGCTGTAGAAGGGAAAGCGATCCACGCGGAAATCCAATGAGATATATCCTCGAGCATTGACAAGAGCAGAGATCCTACTCTGCTCTTTCCTTATTATCACTTACTAATGTCAATTCCATATCTCACCTTTGCTATAGTTAACATAATATATTTTATGTAATTATTAAGGGGTGAATATATGAATTCACCTGCGTAACTCATTAATAACAAAATGAGGTCAAGGACTACAATGAGATTGAAGTCCTTGACAATGATCCTTATTCGCTTGGGATTGCCTTGAATGTGCTTGAGATTCGTTTGAGACACGCCATGAGTCTTCTTCTATGCACCAGTCTGCCATACAGCAAGCTTATGTCATCTGAGGTCCCGCAAATCGAAAACAGAACAGCTGCGCAGCGCTATTCGCCAATCCTTCGGATAGTGCAACCGGGAATGCAGATAAATTCAAGGCTTGAATCGTATCTCCGGCACTGAGATAAATCGAAACGATCACATATCCATTGCCTGCAGTTGCGGAGTCCAGAATATCCGGAGTGGACGATGGAATGCCGTTGAAGGCATAGCCGAAGCGGGATCCTGAAGGTGTTCCCGCAGCTTTGTTGTACGTTAGGTTAACATAATACAAGCCTTCCTGTTGAACCGTAATGGTGCCTGTTGTGTTGTCAAAACCAAGCCCTGCGGCTTCAAAAATATAGTTCGTCAGCGGGGCGTTAGGTGCAACAGATTGTTCCGGAGCAGATGCCAGCACAAACGGTTGCCTTGGCACGCCCGTCACACCGGTGACGCCTGTCACGCCTGTTGTTCCGGTCTCACCCGTTACGCCCGTGGCGCCTGTTACCCCGATCGCACCCGTCGCTCCCGTCTCGCCTGTCGTTCCAGTCACACCCGTTGCCCCTGTCGCTCCCGTCTCGCCGGTTTCGCCAGGTGTCCCGGTTCCCCCCGTGACACCTGTCACCCCGGTCGCCCCGGTCAATCCGGCAGCTCCTGTCGCTCCCGTCGCTCCCGTCGCACCCGAAACCCCGGTCACACCCGGGATACCCGTCGCACCGGTTGGGCCAGTCAGGCCTGTTGCGCCGGTCCCGCCTTCCTCCGTCTCAATCGAGACGATTGCCGAACCGGGTGTCGCTGCGATGTCGAGACTGTTCGAAGTGAACGTAAGGCTTTCACCGGCTGTCATCGGCACACTGCCAGCCTCACCGACTACATTAAACAGGAACGTCCCAGGAGCTACCGCACCGGTCGGTCCTGCCGGCCCCGGTGAACCTGGCGGGCCGAACGGGACCGGCGGGGACATGATCCGCTCCAGTTTACCTTGCAGTGCCCATTCTTTCTTCGTTATTTCGCGGATGGTCTCCCGCATGCTGTTATTGATCATCAGCAAATCACTTATCGTCGCCGTGGGGCCGGTCATTCCCGGCAAGGTGCCAAGAACATACTGCAGCTTCTCTCCTTCAGCATTAATAATATGGCTTAACCCCAACTCTTCCATGGCAATCGAAGACAGCAGCAAATTAATGGCGTCTTCCCGGCTTATCGTAATGACCGGCGTGATGTTGGGGATATTGGACTGAGACATGCTTTCTCCTCCTGTTCGCTTTTGCCGTCCATTCCCAGTTTTCTTGTGATAGGATAGATTCAACATGGATAACTTCCAACATTCGACCATGGTTCGCGAGCGTCATAAGATCAGATCGAGCTCAAGCCTCCCAATGTTACACCCATCCTTTTATCGCCGCACGAATCCAGATGACTTCCATCCGCATAACGGCACGCCATTCCAACTTGACAATCAGCAACGCTCATCGTGCATTAGCCTATATAAGCATCTTCACCTCCAGCCTTCCCTTCCGATTGCTTTGATCGACGATTTCAAGCCGCCCGGGTATCCAATCCCCATGTATCTACTTAGAAGGGCGAACATCAATAAGCGGGAAGATTGTGACAACCTTTCATCTTGCTCCCCCTGTTGTTCGATTGTATCGTCGCTCTACATGACCACGGCCATCATTCCCATGAATATCCAGTAGTTAAACCACAAATTTGCGTGTGTATCCTGTATGTATCGGAAAGCGAACTTCATATACCATTATCTGTATTCTCAAAGGCCGCAAAAATGCCATAAACAGACAACGCACAACACATGAAACTCATGCTGATGATGATTTCTACCGTCTCTACTAATAAACATGCTCATTACTTCTATCCCAATACAGCGTCACAAAGAGTGCCATAACAACAAAAAACCCCCGATTTCGCAATCGGGGGCACCGTGACAGGCGGACTTCCATATCCTTCAACGGGTTAACTACATTTTTCGCAAAATCTTCTCCATCGCTTTCCCTTTAGCCAGTTCGTCAATCAGCTTATCCAGATAGCGAATTTCCCGCATCGTCGTTTCTTCAATGTCTTCCACGCGGACGCCGCATACGACGCCTTTAACCAAAGCCCGCGCCGGATTCATGGCTGGAGCCTTCGCAAAGAAAGTCTCAAAATCTGTCTTCTCGTCCAGTTGTGTTTCCAGCTCTTCCTGGCTATATCCTGTCAGCCAACAGATAATTTCATCCACTTCGGCTTTGGTACGGCCTTTTCGTTCCGCCTTCGTCACATAATGGGGATAGACACTTGCAAAGCTGGTTGTATAGATACGATGTTTGGTCATCATTCATCTTCCCTTATCAAGTTTTCTCTATTATAGCATGTAAGCCGAAGCGTGACGAAGGAAGCTGCTGGATACCAGGAACCGGAATCGATCAACCGGAAGCCATGTGCCCGTATTAGAGGCAATAACGGCGCTGCCCCTTAGACTGATGGCAGGCACGGCCTGAACTGCACTGCACGGCACTGTACTGCACTGCAACGAATATCCCCTCCTGCTACACCGCCACATGGCCTTGCGAGTGCTCGTATAGCTCCCGGTACTGGCCGCCGCGCTCCAGCAGTTGCTCGTGAGTGCCTTGCTCTATAATTTCGCCTTTACTCATCACGAGAATGCGGTCTGCCTGCATGATGGTGGACAACCGATGGGCAATAACAATCGTGGTGCGATTCTGGGACACGACATAAAGGGCATTCTGAATCAGCTGCTCTGTGTACGAGTCCAGGTTGGCGCTGGCTTCATCCAGGATAAGGATCTTCGGCTTGAACACAATAATCCGGGCAAAAGAAATCATCTGCCGCTCGCCCGCCGACAACCCGCTGCCCCGTTCAGACAGCATCGTATCATAGCCTTTCGCCAGCTTCCGGATAATATGATCCGCGCCCACAAACTCGCAAGCGGATATCACTTCCTCACGGCTGATCGACTCGTCGAACATCCGGATATTATCAATGATGCTGCCCGAATACAAGTACGGCTCCTGCTGCACAAGCCCGACGATGCGGTGCAGTGAACGCTGCGGAATATCGCGCACATCTACGCCGTCAATGCAGATGCTGCCTTCCTGCACGTCATAGAAGCGGCACAGCAGGCTGATCAGCGAGCTTTTTCCCGCACCGGTCGTACCGACCACCCCGATCAATTCACCGGGCCGAATATGCAGATCCACCTGACGGATAATCGGTGTCCCTTCCTCGTATGCAAAAGAAACCTCATGAAAATCAATACGTCCTCTCACCTGTTCAGGCAGAAATCCTTGAGCGCTCTTGACTGAATGACGCCCCTCAGGCTCCGCTGGGCCGCCCTTCCGAGCTGCCGCACGGTCCACGTCAAACTTCGTCGGCTGTGCAGAAGACGCAGAAGACGCAGAAGACGATGCCGCGGCATCCGCTGACACGACATCTGTGCGATCCACGATCTCCGGCTTGCTCTCGAACACTGCCCAGATGCGCGACACCGCTACCGTAGCCGATTGCAGCGTATTCCATTGCTGAGTGATCGTATTGATCGGCTGGAAGAACTGACGGATATACGTTATAAACGCATACAGAACGCCGAACGCCAGGCTTTGATCCAGCACCGCGTTTCCGCCAACCCAGACCACCAGCGCAATCGACAGGTTGCTCAATATATCAAAGGTGCGTCCAAACAGCACATTCGTCCGGATTTCACGCAAATTGGCTTTAAAATACGAGCTGTTCCGCTCGTTGAACTGCTTCTCCTGCTCTTTCTGCTGGTGAAACACCTGGACAAGATTCATGCCGGACAGATTTTCGGCCACAAAGGCAACCATCCGTGACAGCCTCGTTCTGGCCAGCTGATACGTCGTACGCATGAATGAGCGGAACGCAATCGCGATGACAAAAATAATCGGCAGCAAAATCATGCAATACAGCGCCAGCTGCCCATCCAGCTGGAACATCATCACAATGATGAACACGAGCGTCAGACCGTCGCGGAACAGACTTAGCAGCACCTGATTGAAAAATTGATTCAGCGCTTCCGTGTCGCTTGACACATGCGTGATCAGGCTGCCGCTGGACATCCGGTCGAAATATTTCATCGACTGCTTCATGATATGGCCAAACAGCTGCTTGCGAATGCGGGCCACGATGCTCTGCCCGATATGCTGCAGCAGGTTGTTCTGCAAATACGTGAAGGCGAAGCTCGACACCGACAAGCCCAGATAGATCGCGCAGATGATCAGCAGTCCCCTGTAATCGTTAACGCCAGCCAGCAGATTGTCATCAATTGCGATTTTCATCAGGAACGGCTGCAGCAGCTCGGACATGATTGCAATCAGCGAACATAAGAACACCCCGATAAATCCCAAGCGATGAAGCTTGATATAGCCGGACAACGCCTTGAACGCCGAGATGTAATGCGGCTTCTGTTCCGGCTGGTTCAGATCCGCCTTCTGGTCGGCCTTCCAGTTATGAATGGCTTGTGCCATGCTGGCTTCCCTCCTCCTGTATGGCATGAAGGTCGGCATAAAGTCCGTCCTGCCGCAGCAGCTCCTCATGCGTGCCGCGCTGAATGATTACGCCATCATCCAGCACAAGGATGTGATCCGCATGTTTGATGGCGCTGATCCGATGCGCGATAATGATCGTGGTTTTGCCTTGACGCTCCTTCTGGATCGAATCGATAATCTCCTTCTCTGTCACCGCGTCCACCGCGCTGACACTGTCATCGAGAATCATGATCGGCGCGTTCTTGATCAGGCCGCGGGCCAGACTCGTCCGCTGCCGCTGACCGCCGGACAGTGTCAGGCCGCGCTCCCCCAGTCTCGTCTCGAACCGGCTCGGCAGCTCCACAATATTATCGTAGATCTGCGCCTGGCGCGCGGCGCTCTCCACACGATCAAGATCCGCATCGCGCTTATAGAAGGCGATATTCTCGCGGATCGTCGTACTGAACAGAAAACCGTCCTGCGGCACATAGGCGATCTGGCTGCGCAGGCTTTCCAGCGTCAACGCTCTCACATCCGTCTCATCGTAATGAATCGTGCCCGGAGGTGGATCATAGGTGCGCAGCAGCAGCTTCATCAGCGTTGTTTTGCCGCTTCCGGTCCGCCCGATGATGCCTAGCGTCTGCCCTGGTTTAACGTTCAGATCGATCTGTTTCAGCACCTGATGAGAAGTGTCCTCATAAGCAAAGCTCAGGTTGTCGATCCGGATTTCGGCTTTGCCGAGATCCACCGCCTTCGCATGATCTGATTCCACAATGTCCGACTTCTGGGACAATAGGTCATTCAGTCGCTCCAGCGACGCGCGTGAGCGCTGAATTGAATTAATGACGTTGCCAATCTGCTGCAGCGGAGTCATCAGCATCCGGACATAGAGCGTGAGTGCGACGAAGTTACCGAGCGTGATCCGGCCCATAATCGTCAGATACCCGCCAAATGCCAGCGCCGTAATCAATGCAATCGTGCCGAGAAACGGAATCAATGCCTGGAAGAACGACGATACGCGCACCAGTCGAAGCTGGTTGCGGCGAATGCGCTCCACCGTTTGGTCAAACCGCTGCTGCATAATATCTTCTACGGCGAATTTCTTCGTGACCCGAATGCCGCCAAACTGCTCCTCGGCTGTATCGGTCATGCGTCCAAGCGCCTCCTGCACCTCCAGCGACCGCTTTCTGATCACGGGACCAAGATACACCACGATAAACGGAATCAACAGCAGCGGCAGCACCGAGGCTGCGATCAGATAAACCGGGATGCCGCTGATAAACATCATCGACATGGCCGCTATAAGCAGCATCGCGGCGTTCGCCGACTGGTTAAAGCCCATCGAGATCGACTCGCGCACCGCCGTGACATCGTTCATGAAATAGCTGAGCAGCTTGCCTACCCCGTTACGGGAATAGAAGCGCTCGCTCATCTCGGTGAAATGACGAAACAGCCGCCCTCTTACGAGAAATTCGAACCTGCGCCCGATATGCATGATCAAATACATGGCCACGCCGTTAAAGAGCACATGCCCTACCCCGATCGCCAGCAGCAGCAGGCTGTAATCGACAATGAGCGAACGGGTCAGCTCCCCGACATGCAGCTTGTCAGTAAACTCCCCCAGCACCTTCGGGAAATAAACATTAATCAGATTGGATACGAGATGGAGGAGAAGTGAGAGCAAATATACCAACCACGTCTTCCGAAAAAAATCCAGCAATATGCGTGCGGATGTCAAGGCACGCCCACCTCCCGTCTTGTCAGTTCCAGTCCTGGACCCGGGGAACATGTTCATAGGAACCCGAGCGATTCTGCACGGCAGCTGCCAGACAATGCCTGGCAGCGTTACTGCTACAACCGCAGCAGCTCACTCCTCTTCATTTCGTTGCGGCTGGCTGCCGCTGGAACCGGATTGCCCGAATGGCCCTTCCGGCATGCCGGATGAACCCGCAGCGGGATGATCGGAGCGGTCCGCTGGGCCAGGAGCGTCGGGCGATCCCTCACGCCCCTCGGGCGCTGGCGTCCCTGCCGAACCGCCAGGCTCTGCCGGAGCCGCGGAATACGCCGCATCAGACTCGCTGCCCGGCACGGGCATGCCAGCGATATGCTGCAGCGTCTGGCGAAGGTCCGCAAGCACAGCCCGAAGCTGCTCTGCTTTCGCCGGATCGGCGATCGCTGCCCTTTCCGCTGCTTTCAGCAGGTGGATCAGCTCTTTGCCCTTCGGCGTCAGCCGCCGATTGCGCCGGGGCATCGGCGGATCCAGGTCCGCATCGCGCTCGTCTTCGTGGCCGCGGTAGCCGCGGTGACCGTCGTAGCCGAACTCAGCAGGTTCCCCCCCTTGCTCAGCAGCATTGAGCGGTTCCGGACGCTCCATTTCTTCCTGCAAATAAGCCCGGCCTTCCTCCGTAATTTGAAATATCCGCTTGCCGTCCTGCTTATAGGGCTCTACCAATCCCTGGTCCCGAAGCATCTGCAGGGTCGGGTAAATCGAGCCGGCGCTTGGCTTATATGTACCGCCCGACTGCTCCTCCAGCGCCTTCATCATTTGGTAGCCGTGCATATTCTCATGACTGAGCAGCTCCAGCAGCGCATACTTAACCCCGCCCCGGCTGAAATACCGTCTGCCCGAGCCTCCGGTGTCCCGCGCATTGCCCAAATGCAAAAACAGTCTCTCCTCTTGCTTCCATTCCTTGGTCATGCATTGCCCTCCATTACGATATATCGTATTACTCCGAATTTTATACGATATATCGTTAGAATACAATCGTTTTTCAGGCTGTTTTTTCCATTTTTCGCATTGACTTCAGGCCCTGTCGCTACATAAAAAAATAAAAGCCGACCTATCACCACCGTCATTCCACATTGCGGTGGCGAAGTCAGCTTCCATCCTCGCACGATCATTTTCATTATGTCCAGCACGAACGGGCGCCTGATCTGCATAAATCCGTCATACCATCTCCCCAATTCCCTTAACGGATTCTATCCCGTCCCTAAAGGCCTGCTTATCCCTTGACCGCTCCTTCGGTCAATCCCTTCTGGATATACTTCGAGATCATCAAGTACACCAGAAACACCGGAATGACCGTCAGCGACACCGCCGTGGCCATCAGGCCGAAGTCGGTTCCGTACTGCGAGCTGATCTCGTTCAGCAAAGCAACGATCGGCCGTACATTTTCCTTATTCACGAAGATCAGTGCCGAGAACAAGTCATTGTAAGACCACAGGAATACAAAAATGCTCGCCGATGCAAACACCGGGCGCGAGATCGGCACGAAGATGCGGTAGAACATCTGCCAGCGATTACAGCCATCCATGAACGCCGCTTCCTCCAGCTCCTTCGGAATGGTGCTCATGTATCCGGCGATGACCAGAATCGCAAAGGTCAAATTCCCGGCCGTCTGCGGCAGTATCAATCCCCAATATGTGTTCACAAGACTCGTCTGAATCAGCAGCTCATACACCGGCACGACGGTGGCGAATGCCGGAATCAGCAAGGTGGCGTACAGCACGGAATAGATCGTTCTTTTTCCTTGGAACTGAAACCGGGACAACACATAGGCTGCCAAGCCTCCCAGCAGCAGCACCAGGAATACCGTACTGAACGACATAATCAGACTGTTCATGTAGCTTCGGCCAATGTTGATCCGCTCAAAAGCATTTTCATAATTCGTCCACACCGGATTCCACGCAATGGAGAATGAGTCATTCATGACATCCCGGGACACCTTGAACGAATTGTTCACAATCCAGAACAGCGGATATATTGTGGTTAGCGACCATGCCGTCAGAATGATGTAGATGATCACACTGCTCGCTTTCCATCTTTTCTTATGGATCACCTGCTGTTTTTGTTGCTCCGCGACAATCGTCGGCTCCATAATCGAACACCCCTATATGGCTTAATATGTAATCTCATCCCGCTTCAACAACCGGTTGGCCACAAGCGCCAACACCACGCCGAAAATAACCATGTAAATTGCAACTGCTGAACCATATCCGAAGTTTTGATCGACCATCGCCTTTTTGTACATATACGTCCCGAGTACCTCGGTGCCGTTCTGGCCTCTTGTAATGACCCAGACGAACTCGAATACTTTGAGCGTACCGGTGATGGCCAGCGTAATGACGACCTTGATGTCGCTCATGATGAGCGGAATGGTGAGCATGGTTGTCTTTTTGAGGCCGCTGATGCCTTCCAGCTTGGCTGCCTCATAATAGTCGGATGGGATTTTGGACATGGCAGTCAGGAACAAGATGAAGTAAAAGCCCACATAATGCCATACCGTCGGAATCGAAATGGCCTTCAGCGCATTGCCCTGATCCAGCCACAGCACCTTCTCGATATTGAACTGGGCAAGCAGGTTGTTCAGCAGACCGAAATTATAGTTATAGAACAGGACAAACAACAGTGAAATGGCCGTACCGGATATGACCACCGGGAAGAAAAAGACCGTCCGGTAAAAATCCTTCCCCTTTCGGATCGAGTCCACCAGCACTGCGAGAACAAGCGCGATGCCGACCTGAAACACCAGCACGTACAGCATCACTTCGAGCGTGTTCAGCGTTGCCGCACCCAGAAGCTCATCCGAGAACAGCCGCTCGTAGTTGTTCCACCCGACAAACCGTTTATCAAAGAAGCCTGTCGTCCGGTAAAAGCTCAGATAGAGGCTCTTGAAAAACGGATAATACAAAAAGATGGCCATGATCACTGCGGCAGGAAGCAAAAACATCCATATATACTTTCGATCACCCTTCATTTTTATCACCCTTGATGTAGAATTTATCGGTTCTTCCTGACACCCGAAATAGCGACGCCGCCCAGGCATGCAGAATCGGGCGGCGTTTGCTAACGGTTATGCGAATGTTCTCTAGACAATATTTATGGTCTGTTGTCGTCCTCTACCTTTTTCGCATCGGCAATCGCTTCGGTCGGCGTCTTCTCGCCCTGGATAACCGCATATACGCTGGCGCGAAGGTTGCCGAAGGTCTCCTGTGCCACTTTGCTGTCAATTGGCGAGCTGATGGATGCTGCTTTCGCCGCCATCGAGAAGCCGTCGAGCGCAACCTGCGGCAGCCCGGTCACTTCTACATCCGCCGCCGGCGTACCGCCGTTCGCGGTAGCAATCTTCTGAATGCTGGCCGGGGACGTCAGATGTTTCATCAACGCAACCGCCGTATCTTTTTTCGCTGCGTCATCATACGTCGCCTTGGACAGGTAGAAGCCTGTGCCGAAGCCGCCCACAATGTCGTTGCCGCTGCCTACACCGCCAGGAACGGCCGGGAATGGCACCACCGTCGTCTGGTCACGCACATCTTCATTCCATCCGCCGATGGCCCACGAGCCTTCAAGAATCATGGCCGCAAGACCTTCGCTGTAATAGTTGCCGGCCATGCTCAGATCGATGGTTGCCGCATCTTTCGGAAATGCGCCAAGATCATACAATTCCTTGATGGCAGCATAGCCTTTCTCCCAGTTCGGATCCACTTCATCCTTCAGCCCTTTGTTCTGACCTTCCGGACCCGCAGCCGACAGTACGGCATGCTCGATCAGATAGTGAGACTGGTCAAACGGCACCGATAACGGGATGATGCCATTCTCGGACAGCGTCTTGACCGCTGTCGTCAGCTTATCCCAATCGGTTGGCAGCTCAAGCCCATGATCCTCGAAAATCTTCTTGTTCACGAACAGACCTTCATAAAAGCCCGTCAGCGGCACCGCATAGATGTTGCCGTCTTCCTGTCTGGCAAGCTCCAGCGCATCCGGAATGAAGCCGCCCTTCCATTCGGCATCCTCCTCGAGAAGATCGTTGAGCGGAACGACCTTGCCCGCATTGACGAATCCTTCGGCATCCGCACCGATGAAGTAGAACAGCAGATCCGGCTCGTTGCCGCTGTTCATGTCGGTGTTGACTTTCGTCCGGAAGCCGTCGTCATTCGCGGACATCGTGTCATTCTCAATCGTTACATTCGGATGTGAAGCCGTGAACTCGTCCAGCGCGGATTGGAACGCTTCACGCGCCGCATCGGTTCCGCCGAACGTCGAGAACACACGCAGCTTGACCGGCGGTGCATTCTCTTCCGCCACGGGCGGTGTCTCTGTCCCCGTGTCGCCGCCATCCCCCGACGAACTCGTGCCTCCGCCGCCGCAGGCAGCCAGGAATGTCGCGAACAGCAGCATGACACTCATCAGAATCATCGATGACCTTTTTAACATTCGATTTCCCCCTTCGTTATTTTTGTCGTGGGTCGTTGATGTCTTATCAGCATTTTATGCCACGGGCAAAGGCTTTCAAAGGGCTACAATTTTATTATGCAGGGGTAAATTATTCTACAGCCGGGCCTGCCGGGATGCCTTAATCCTATATCCTCCCTCCCCAGATGACGTTCTTCGGTATCTTCGCGGCTGCTGGCGGCGAGGTCGAGGTGGAGGCTTTGAACTGTTCCGGGCTCCCCTCTCTTTTGATACGGGGGTGGGTAATTAGGTACGTGGGTGGTGGAATGGCAGATGAAAGGTCTCAAGAGCGTCATGGTCGCTTTTAACTATTGTGAATTTTTCATATGTTGAAATAATATAATAAGGGGGTTGAAATGACCGTTATCATCGGCCTTTAAGGGTATTTTGCGCAATTATGTATGTACTGATAGATCTAAGGTTCGTATTCTCTATGTATTGACATCCGGTTTGTCCTTCGGGGTGTCACTTTATGTCGTTACAATCAAATATACGCCCGGGTTCTGGTCATAAAAAAAGCAGCCGACCTGCAGGAATCCTCCTGCTGATCAGCCACTTAGCAATCTGCACAATCCTGATGTAAGCATCCTGTCTGTGAATAAGGAGCCGTCGATTACACTTTGCCGACCCAATCGGCCCCGGCCACTTCCTTCCAGCGATGGCGAATCGCTTCATACACTTCCTGCGGCAGCGGGCCTTTGGCCAGCAGCTCGGCATTTTGCTGCCAGCGCCCCGGGTTGGCCGTTCCTACGATCGCCGTTGCAACCCCCAGGGTGCTCAGCGTAAATCGAAGCGCGGTTTCAACGCCTTGCTGAACATCTGTCAGGAAATCATAATTCAGCTCTCCGAGACGGAGCCAGTAAGGATACGCATAATCCTGCTCGCTGAGCGTATCATGCTGCCAGGCAACGTTGGCAATCGGCCGCTTAGCAATGACGCCCATCCCCCGTTGAAGCGCTTCCGGAATGGTCAAATCAATGGCTTCCTGGTCGGCAATGTTCACCGAGGTTTCCAGGCTATCGAAGACTCCGGTCTGCACCGCATACAGCGCATCCTTGGTATCCCCGCTGTAGCCGATATAGCGCGTCTTGCCCTGCTCCTTCGCCTTCTTCAGCACCTCGATCACTTCGCCTTGGCGGAGGATTTCCTCGGAACAGCTGTGGAGGTGAATGATATCTACGTAATCGACCTGCAGCCGCTGCAAGCTGCGATCAATCGTCTTCTCCAGCAGTACCGGATCCCAGTCGGGATAATCAAGCCCTGACGCATGTCCGCACTTGGTGAACAGATAATACTCTGATCTGCGCCCCGCCAGTGCCTTGCCGATCAGCTCTTCACTATTGCCGTAGCACTCCGCCGTATCAATGACGTTAAGTCCGGCGTCCAGCGCGCTGTGAAGCAGCTTCTCGACCGTCGGCAAATCCTTGTTCCCGATTTCGGCCCCGCCGAATCCTAAAATGCTGACCTGCATATCCGTATTGCCATAAGCTCTGCGTTCCATGCAACAACACGCTCCTTTTTTACATGATTCATTTCGGCCTTACGGGATTATTACCCTGCACGGTTATTTCGAATCCAGCCTCGAATTATAGAAGCAAATGTCGATTCCAGCACACGTCCTCCTTCTCCAGAGGCTTAGCATGATTATCCCGTTTGATCAGGCTGCTTCCTCCTGAACCAAAGGGATAATGGTTATAAGGGAGGCAGAAAGACAACCGACACATTAAGCACCAATGTCTGGGGTTGAGCCTACGATATTCACTTATGGTAACAATGATCAAAACCCATAAATGCTCATTCCGCCATCCACAAGCAGCGTCTGCCCTGTCATATAATTGGCCGCATCGGAGGCAAGGAACACCACAGGGCCCACGACCTCTTCCAGCTGACCCACGCGTTTGAGCGGAGTTCGGTCCAGTATATCCTTGAGATACGCCTCGTCGGACAGCAGCTTCTCGGTCAGCGAAGTCCGGAAATACCACGGACCAACCGCGTTGACCTGAATGCCGTATTGCGCCCATTCAAGCGCGAGCACCTTGGTCATATGGATCAGCGCCGCTTTGGTCGAGCCGTAGACCACGCCGGTTCTTAGCGCCGTATGTCCGCCTACGGATGAGATATTGATAATGCGGCCGCCTCCCTGCTCCTTCATCTGCTTAGCCGCGATCTGTGAGGCAACGAAAGCCGATTTCAGATTGGTCTGTACGATCACATCCCATTCTGCTTCCGTCACCTCAAGCGCCGGCGTCCGGATGTTCATGCCTGCGTTGTTCACGAGAATATCGAGCTTGCCCGCTTCCTGCACAAACTGCGAGATCGCTCCCTCCATCTGCTCTCTGTCCGTCAGATCTGCCGGAAGGATAATCGCCTTGCCCTTCCCGGCACGTTGAACCTGCTCTGCAGTTTCCTCCAGATCACTGCGCGTGCGCGACATGAGACCGACATCACAGCCCGCCTCGGCCAGCCCGATCGCTAACGCTCTCCCGATTCCCCGGCCTGCACCTGTGACAAACGCTGTTTTTCCCTCTAAACGAAAAGATGGCAAATACAATATATTCCCCTCCATATTACAACCCCATTTATTTCGATTCCAAGGCGATTTCCGCCCGATACATCCACGATACACCAATCATTTAACTGGATTAATAATTAACATCATTAAATTTGCGATCGTTAAATAATGATCGTTAAGCTGCTATACATATCTTTCTGTCGCTGTCTATCTATCACGCTACACATAAGAGCTAACGGTTTCCCGGGCCAGAGGAAAAATACTGCGACGGATTCCCGCGCTCCGGGTCAATCCGCTCTTGGTATCTCCCGTCCGTATAAACGCCGATCACCTTGCGCCAGAACGTCTGTGCCGGCTGATTCGTGCTTACCTGACTGACCTTCCACCGCCCTTGGAAGCGGTCGAACAGCTCGCGAGCCGCCCATGAACCGAGCCCGAACCTGCGGTATTTCTGCATGACAAAAAATTCGGTCATGTAATAATCCGCTTCCTCGCTATCCTCCACCCGCTCAATTAATGCAAATCCGGCAGGACGCTGGTCGTATGTAATGAGAAACGGGTATTTCCGGTCCCGCTTCTTCCAGAACTGATCCAGATCCGGGTACGTTGCAAACAGCCCCTGATCGTTCAAATCAAAGTCCAGATAACGGGTAAAATCATAAAAGTAAAACTGCATCATATTGGTAATAACATGCTGCTTTCGTTTGGGGACAAGCTCCAGCCCCATTCTGCCGCTATGCGCTGAATTCATGAAACTGCTGCCTCCTTGCCAAGATGACGATGTCTAAACGATGAGGTCCACGATGTACTGTTATCATATAACGTGACCTGTCCGATCACAAGCAAGTAACAGCAAACCGCCAGCACCGCTGCCCGGTAAGCCCCCACCCTCCCATTCATCAGGACGTCAAAGGGCGTCATATGATACACTAGGTAAAGAACAAGCTTATCCGCATTTCATCGCATTTGATTAGAGGTGATACCATGAACATCCAAAAAGAACAGGATCGGGTCAAGCTGGACGAGAAGTCCCCGGCCATGCCTTGGTATGTACAGCAATTTATCGACTATAAACTTCCGGATCTCTCCCCTTCGACACTGCTCGAATACGTAAGAGATTATGAAACGTTCTTTAATTGGCTGCGGGCGGAAGGTCTGTCGGCCGCAGCTTCGAACCGGGAAGTGGCGCTCTCCGAGCTGGAAAGCCTGCGCATGGACAGCATTACCGCTTACCGGCTGTACCTGACGACGCGCCGAGAGGGCGCAAATTCCAGAATCACGGTGTCCCGCAAGCTGTCTTCACTGCGGTCGCTGTTTCACTATTTAAGTCAAATCGCTGAGGATGAGGATTTCTATCCGCTTCTGAAGCGCAACATTATGGCGAAGGTGGAGATCAAGCGGATCCACAAGCCGAAGGACACTGCCGCCAAGCTCAAGGGCAAGATTTTGGAAGAGGACGAGCTGCAGGAATTCATCACCTACATCCACGAGGGCTACGCCCAGGATGTCGCCAACAACAAGCAGGCGTTATACGCCCATGAGCAGAACAAGGTCCGGGATGCCTGCATCGCCAGTCTGATCCTGAATTCCGGGCTGCGGGTGTCCGAGGTGGTGAATCTCAATCTGTCGGACATTGATTTGAACAACAAGATGCTTCACGTATTCCGCAAGGGCAACAACGACGAAACGTTCAAAACGCCGGTCTATTTCCGGACTCAGGCCAAAGACGATCTGGAGCATTATTTGCAGCTGCGGCAAGCCCGCTATAAGGTTCCGAAGAAGGAGAAAGCACTGTTCGTCGCCCTGCGAAACGGGCAAAACGAAGGCCAGCGCATGACCAAGCGCGCGATCCAGGCGATGATTATCAAATACGCCAAGCGTTTTGGCAAGCCAGCGCTGACCGTCCACAAGCTGCGGCATTCTTTTGCCACCGATTATTATTTACAGAACGACATCTACAAAACCAAGGAACAGCTTGGGCACGCCTCGACGGAAACAACCGAGGTATATGCCCATCTGACCGACAAAACGATGTCCGAGGCTATTGAACGCCGAACGGACGCTTAATGTGTCATAGGGACACCTAGTGACTTATAACGTCTCATTGTGAGTCTTATGGTTTCATAGCACATCAAATTGCTTCACTGAGCTTCACTCGAAAGGATCAACGCCACAATGGCATCCACGTCATCCCGCGGTATCACCGGAGCCGGCAGGTCAGACCCCACCGTCAGTCCCCTGCCCGGCTCTTCTGTCATCTTCTGCGGCTTAATCATCTCCTTCGGCACAACGATGCCCATTACGCCCTGCAGCTGCAGCAGCCCAGCATCAGCTTCATCCCGCAGCAGCACCAGCTTCGGATATGCCGCTTGCTTGAAGCCTTCCACGAGCACGAGGTCAACGTCCCGGAAAGCGCCGATGAGTGTCTCAAGCGGCGTCTCTGCTTCCATCAACACCGCCGTTCGTCCCGGTGATGTGATCGCTACCGCATCCGCGCCGGCTTCACGGAACTGATCGGTGTCGGTGCCCGGATGATCCATCTCAAATTGATGCGCATCATGCTTGATGACAGCCAGCCGGACGCCGCGCGCCTTGAGCTGACGTATGACAGCAGCCAGCAGCGTCGTTTTTCCACTGTTTTTATAACCGCATAGTTGAACGACTCGAACCTCTTTCATGACCAGGCTCCCGTAAGCACCAGCACCGTCACGGGATGCCCTTTAGACGCGCCCTTCAACTCCGGCGGTATCACAATCAGACATTCACTATCCTTGATCGTGACCATGACACTGGATTCATCAAGCTGAGCTGGAGTAGCAACGAGTCGACCTTCCCGAACCCCCAACCGTCCGCGCACGAACCGGGTAAAATTGTTCACTTTGCTGTAATCCGCCCCAAGCTCGGCGGTCCATTCGGTCAGATGCAGCTGCGTCATGCCAAGCTTCTTGCGAATCGCCGGACGGACGAACAGCAGAAAGCCGACGAAGCAAGCACCCGGATTGCCAGACAAGGCAAACAGCAGTTTCCCGTCCTTCACCGCCGCCGTCGTTACACTGCCCGGACGCATCGTCACCTTATTGAACAGCATGTCCACCCCGCCCGAAGCAACCAGCTCCCCCATGATGTCATAGTCGCCAACCGATACGCCGCCTGTAGTGACCACGATATCGTACTCCTGAAGCGCAGACGCCACTTTGCTTCGTGCCAGCTCAATGTCGTCCGGGATCGCCTCCATGACGACCGGAGTGCCTCCAGCCTCCCGAATCTGGGCTGCCAGCATGTAGGTGTTGCTGTTGCGGATCTTCCCCGGCTGAAGCGGCTCATCGATGTCCAGCAGCTCTGTTCCGGTTGAGAATATCCCGACCACCGGGCGCCGGTACACCTCCACCTCATGAACACCGAATGTCGCCAATACTGAAATTTCACCCGGACCGATCTCGCGCCCTTTGGCAAGAATCAACTCGCCTTCCTGGAGCTCGAATCCGCGCGGCGTTACATTTTTTCCAGGCTCAATCGCTCTTTTCAGCCCGATATACGTCTCTCCGTTCTCACTGCGGCTCTCTGTCGCCTCCAGCATGACCACAGCGTCCGCGCCGTCTGGCACCTGGGCACCCGTCATAATGCGCGAGGTCGTCCCTTCGGTGATCGGCACTGACGATACATATCCGCACGGAATATGGTCTACGACCTTGAGCCACACCGTCTCCCCCTCTTCACAAGCCAGCGTGTCTTCTGAACGAACCGCATACCCGTCCATACCCGACCGGCGAAAAGCCGGATACGGATGAGGCGCAATCACATCTGCGGCCAGAATCCGTCCATCGCTTTCTTTCAGACTGATGATCTCCGTCTCACCAGGCTGCACATAAGCCAGCGCCTTCTCCTGGGCTACCGGCACCTGCAATGCTTTACGCTGAAATTTATTGGGTGTATCGGGCTGTCCCTTCCCGTTCTGTTCTTTCCCGCTCTGTTCCTTCCCGTTCTCCATTACATCTCCCCCACTTCTTCATGACTATACTTCCCAGCTGCCTTCATCAACCTATAGTATCAGTTATAACGCCAAATGATCGTGATGGCAAACACAGCCCCTGCGTCCCCCGCGAACCAAACCGCTCGCATGATCAGCGTATAACCAAGCTCTTCACGGGGAGCTCCTGTCGATATAAAAAAGCGCGCGGCCTTCGCCGCACGCAAATGGTCTACCTTCGACCACGCCGGAACACCTTGCCTGATCCAGAGCGAGTCTTCGGTTTGGTATATGATTTCTTCGGTGAATCGAACAGACTGCCGCCGGATTCGCCGCGAGTAATGCTGCCCCGGTTATTCCCGGAATCCGGATTCCGCTTGAACAGGCTTCCGCCCGTCCCTACCTTGTCCTGACCACGTCTTGTGATCTTGCCGCTTCGGTCCACCGTTAGCGGTGGCGCTATCTTCTTGTCCTGATCTGTCGGCTTCCGGAAGCTGCCTTCCTTCGGCTTATAGACATCCTTCTGGGTATAGCCGCGATACTCCCCGCCGCTTCTGCCCATGCTGTCGAACAGATCGCTGAGCAGAACAGCCGTCAGGTACCCTTGCAGGAAACTCGGATTATAGTTGTTCCGGACATATTCCTTGGTATCGATCTCGATCAGCGTATCCGATGGCTGGTCAGGGTCCTGCTGCAGGTGGTAGAACTCATCCCCATAGACGAGGAACATTCGCTCATCATCTTCAGGCGAGACCTGATCCGGGGCCTGCGCGGCCATCAGCTCCTGGGCAACCTCGGGAACACTTTTCCCTTCGGCCCGGTACACGAAGGACTCGGCTCCGCTCTCCCGGTTCACCGATTCCAGCGGATACGTATCTCGTACATTCGGCGCGCCGCAACCGCTCAGGAGCGATACCAGGAAGCTGAGCACCAGCAATATTTTGATTGGCAAAAAAGAGCGTGCTTTCATGTTACCACTCCTACGTCGCCCGGAGGATTCTCACATCTCCCGGAATCACTTTCTCGCCTTCATACAGCATAAATCGTCCATTCTGCCATTCAATCCGGAGCAGGCGGTAATCATCGGATTGATACTGCCATACATGCTGTTCTCCGCCCTCCATAAACGGCGTTTTCCCCGCTACAGTCACATGACCGTTATACTCTTCCTCCAGGTGAAAAACATGCTCATCCAGCTCAATCGTTGTCGGAACTTCACCCGGTGTGTCCAAGCGGCCATCAATTGCATGATACAGCGCATACTGAACCATCTCGCGCACCTCAATATAGAGATATGCGATCCGGCTGCCATCCTGCAGTGTCAGCAGCGCGGCGTTCCGGCTCCGGTTCTGGACGCGGCCTGTCACCTCATATGAAACCAGCGACACCTCACAGATATCGCCGGGGGACAATTCAAGCGGACTCTTCTCCTTGATCTCCGGCTTCGGCTTGGCAAACATATTGCCGATTCGTTTCCATACGCTCATCATCCATATCCCCTATCTCATCATCTTACAAACATGCTGTAATAATCAGTGCCCCAACGATGTGCAGAGATCCGGCTAACAGGCCGTAGCCTGTCTTGCCTGCCTTCGTTCCCTGATCCAGATCAAGCCCGGCAAAACGCCGCAGCAACAGCTCTGTCAACGTTTCGAGCACCAGCAGAATGATAAAGGAGATGATGGAGACAATAACCGCCTCGAGCAGGTGATAGGCCGTGCTGATCGATACAGATAAAATATAGCCCTGGGCTGCCAGCTTCAACACGAGCCGCGTCGTTACCGCCATATTCCCGGCTTTGACTTCCTCAAGATCCTTGTATTTCGTAAACAGTGAATCCACCCACATCAGCACGAACAGCAGCAAGGCCCCTGTCGCCGTCCACAAGAGCACGCTTAATAACATTTCCAAATTCATAACGTTCCCCCACATTCAACTTTCCGTTTGCTTTCATTCAAGAGCCGCAGATCCTGGATGTGCACCGGACATTTGCATATAGAAAGACGAAGGAGATGTCCGCCCGAAAGCTTCCCTGTCCTCCTTCGCCTCCACTTGCCGTCATTGTTCGATGCCCGTTTTACTTGTCCTCGTACTGTTTCATCAGAGCTGCAAGCTCATCTTCGATTTGCTTGTCTTTGCCAAGGCTTTCGAACTCTTCGTCCAGCGATTTCTCACGCTTGGTCATCTCGTTGCTAGCCTCTGCTCTTGCTTCCATCTGCAGCATCTTCTCTTCCATGCGCTTCAGGCCGGCAGATGCCGAGTCGGAGCTGAATCCGTTCATCGCCTTGTTGATTTCATTCTGTGCCTTGGCCGCGTTGTAACGGGCTACCAATGTTTCCCGCTTGTTCTTCATCTCGGTCAGCTGCTTGCGCATTTCCTCCAGCTTGCCGCGCAGATTATCGGCTGCCAGCTTGTTCTGATCATAGCTTGCCTTGTACTCATCCCGCTTCGCTTCAGCAGCCTTCTTCTCCTCGAGCGCCCGGCGAGCCAGATCCACGTTCTGTGCTTGAGCCGCTGTGTGTGCCTGCTGGGTCCGCTTCTCCACCAGCGCAGCCTGCTCCTCATAAAGCGCTTTGAAGCGCTTCTCAATGGCAATCTGTGCTGCAACAGCCTTCTCGGCGTCCTCCAGATCTGCGGTCATATCCCGTATATATTGATCGGTCATTTTGATTGGATCTTCAGCCTTGTCAATAATCGCGTTAATGTTCGCCATCGTTAAGTCGCGTAATCTTTTAAAAATGGACATGGTTCCCTTCCTCCGCTTCAGTTCATATTTGAGTTTGAAACACTATGACTATTGATACGTGGTGATGCCGCAATACGTT
Source organism: Paenibacillus sp. 7541 (assembly GCF_002276395.1). Taxonomy (NCBI): domain Bacteria; kingdom Bacillati; phylum Bacillota; class Bacilli; order Caryophanales; family Paenibacillaceae; genus Paenibacillus; species Paenibacillus sp. 7541. Next base: position 51,128 of record NZ_NQLZ01000022.1, read on the forward strand.
TCAAAAAAATCAAAAAAATATGGCTCGTATCAGATATCCGAGTTTGACTTCCCCTCAGGGTGTGCCCGCTGTGGGAACGAGAAGACTTCCGACCGTTCTGATGTCAACCACGGATGATTGGCATGAGCCACAATATCGATATATTCTCATTATACATGTGCCTGCTGCCATTCAACCAGCACTTTCTCCAGCTTCCCGCGCGTTATGAACACAATGGCCTCCGTTTCTTCACGGGTTAAACCCGGATAATGGATGCCCATCACGACCGTTACCTGACGATCCAGCCTCTCTGCTGCCTTCAATGCGAACTCTCCTGTCAGCAAATACTCCTTATGCCCCGGCACCCGAATGGTGTCCACGGCGAACCCTGGCCGCTGCGCAGTCCGGTATGCCGTGGATATTGCCCCAATATGACTTGCTCCTCCGGTGATCGTAAACAGAACATCTTCGCCATACCCCTTGCACTCGACCTGTATATCATCAAACTTCCCTTGGAACGGGACCATCGGTTCAGCCTCCCTCACATTTGTATATCTTCATTGGATAACAGCATGAAGTCCACTTGCCATGAACATTGTCATACGGAAGTTGCTTGCCCTTTAGAGAGACCCTAGCTGTCCTTTACTCTTCGAAAGAGAACGTCTGGGCTTGATTTACTCATATCGCTTGTCCAACAAGAACAAATGCTGAGCTTTTTTCAAAACCGTGATCCCCAAGTTTCATTTCTCCACCTATATCCAGAACTATTTCAAGAACAATGCAGGCAAAACTTACCGCGACGCCGTGGAAGCATGGCACGAGTAAGAGAAGCGGCAGAAGGATCCCTCATACAAGAAGAACATTGCTCCTCAATTTGAATACAATCAATTCATTCGCGATTTTTATGCAGACCCGAACAACCGAGGCAAAGACCGCACAGCTGCAATCGAAGCCTGGAATGAAATCAAGAAGCTTCCCGGAAGCAATAAATATACGCCCTCATTGTAGCTGGCCGTTTCCCAGTCTTGATGCCGTATTCGGAATTCCATCACAACGTAAAGGTATCCCGTACGCTTTCCGCGCCTTCGAGACTCTCTTCAGGACCGTCAAGTGACTCTCCTCTCAGCTATAAAGTTAATTCGCCAGCGTTTTCTTTATATTATATAGAATTTCATTTATTGGAAGACAAAGATATAGTAGGAATTGACCACTGCTTAATTTAAGCATGACAGCCCTCTCGACTAAACAATACTCCTTTTTAGATTAAGCAAATTTTTAAGCTTGTGGGGTGACTTTGCTTGCAGCAGACAACCGCCATTCGTCAAAACATAGAATCTCATCTGAGAGACCGAAGCTGGTCGATCTCTCAAATTGCTCAGATCGCTGGCGTTAACTCTGGATCGCTTAGCCGTATCTTGTATGGAATAAATCACTATCCATGATGGAGCTCAACCGGATTACGGCAGCCCTACTCTGCCCGAACCCTGATCCGAAATGAACAATCTTCTTCAGTAATGAAGTCATACTCCGCAAGCAGCAATGGGAGGAAACGGTCCGGGTCCATCCCGGCTGGATTCTGAATCTGGACGCCGACGAATGGTTCGAGTCCCGCTTTGAGAGCAGGCTGGACGCAATGCTGGAGCAGACCGATTATGACGTGTTTTGCTTCCGTCTGTAGGACTTCTGGAGTCCGACGCACTACCGGGAAGACATGTATTGGAACGCACAGCATTACTACCGCCCTTTTCTTGTTCGATACAAGCCGGATTTTGTCCCCGGTGGAAAGAAACGCCCCAGCATTTCGGCAGATTCCCGGAAAATGTGTTGGAGCTGCCGCATACGTTATCCAGCGTGCGTCGTCTCAAGCATATGGGATGGGCGGACCCGAAATCATCGTCTGGAGAAATGCAAACGGTACAAACAGCTTGATCCCGATAGCAAAATACGGCTGGTCCGCACAATATGATCCATTCTCGACAAGACGCCCAACCTGATTGAATGGCAGGAATAGGATCTCTCCATCCGCTCCGTGCTCAATAACAAAGCGCGGCTCCCTGTGGGAAGCCGCGCTTCTGTAATGCTATGATGACCTGGATTAGGAACGGTACCCCCGCTCGTACGGCTTCGGCACTTTTTGCTCACCATCCAACGCTTTGGCTGCATGAATCGCCCAGTATGGATCACGGAGCATCGCTCTGCCAATCGCTACAAGATCGGCCTTGCCAGAAAGAATGACGTCCTGCGCATCCTGATATTCATCCAGTAATCCGACCGCGATCACCGGCACCTCGAGCTGACGCTTGATTTCGGCTGCCAGTTCTACCTGATATCCCGGCTCTGCTTTCGGCCCTCCACCGGAACCGATCGGCCCTTCTCCGCCTGAAGATACGTGAAAAATATCAACCCCGGCGTCTCTGTACCGCTTGCAGATTTCCAGACAATACTCCACATCGTACCCGCCATCGACATACTCCTGGGCAGATACGCGCATCAGAATCGGCATGCCTTCCGGCACGACCTCTTTAACTGCCCTGACGACCCGCTCTCCGAACAGCGCCAGATCCTGGCCATACGCGTCTTCACGCTTGTTCGTTAACGGTGAGTGGAATTGATGGATCAAATAACCGTGTGCACCGTGGATCTCCACCGTATCAAATCCGGCTTCTACAGCGCGGCGAGCCGCCTGTTTATGAGCTTCGATTAACTGCTCAATCTCCTGCGTAGACAGTACCCTCGGCATTCTAAAGCTGTCATTGAACGGAATCGCCGACGGTGCCACAGGAGGATCTGCATCCTGAGCCTTGCGTCCAGCATGGCCAAGCTGGATCCCGATCTTGGTTCCGTATGAATGCACAGCATCCACCAGCCTCCGGTATGCCGGGATATGTTCATCCCCCCAGATACCGGTGTCTTGGTCTGTGATTCGTCCTTCCGGATGAACCGCTGTCATCTCCACAATAATCAAGCCTGTACCACCGACGGCGCGGCTTACATAATGTACGTAGTGCCATTCGTTCGGGATCCCGTCTTCAGTCTTCACGGAATATTGACACATTGGCGGCATAACGATACGGTTTCTCAGCGTTAAGTTTTTGAAATTATAAGGTGTAAATAAATCAGCCACTCGATATCATCCCTTCCGAACCAAATCTGTCTAATTATCTCCTATCGATGTCTATTATACACCTTCCTGGGATTAACGAAAAAGAACCTTGCTTGGGGATAATTGCATACCGTGCTGGGAATACCATAGGAAAACGTCTTTGGCGATCTCAATCTGCAAACTCCCGGATCTATGCATGCAAGAACGGGCCCATATCATTCTCACATCATGCTTTTTCTCCATAACTAAACTGTAATCAAAGGAGTGAGGGTCATTGATGAAAAGCTATCCGATTATATGCTGTTTGCTGTTCTTATTCGGAATGGTCATCTCGCCAGGCGTTGCGATGAGCGCAGCTAATCATGGCGATGTCCTCGCTGTCCTGGATCAACTTCATTCCCCTGTGGTTTCCGATACGTTCGAACAAGGGAACGATTCAGGAGGTGCTCAGCAAGACGCTAAGAAAACGCCAACCTTGAGTCAATTAATGACCCAATATCCCGACACATTCCGGACCCGTGGTCCCCGCGTCAAGCGGATTGCTCTAACCTTTGACGATGTGCCCGACCCCCGATTTACAGGAAAAGTGCTTGACGTTCTTCAGCAGTATGATGTCAAAGCCACCTTTTTTGTCGTCGGTAACCGGGCCAAGAAGCACCCCGACTTGCTGAAACGCATTCACGAGGAAGGTCATGCGATTGGCAACCATTCCTATAACCACGCCCAACTGAACAAGCTTCGCCTGCCTGACTTTATCAAGCAGATTGAACGGACCAATGCCGTCATTGAATCCATCGTTGGTGTGACGCCAACCCTCATCCGCCCGCCTTATGGCGACATCAATGAAGAGCAGCTCAGATGGGCCAGGAAAAACGGCTACAAGGTGGTGAACTGGAACGTCGATTCCCTGGACTGGAAAGGACTGAACAAAGATGAGGTCAAGCATAATATTTTATCCGCCATCGGTCCGGGGTCCATCGTCCTCCAGCATGCAGGCGGTGGAGCCGGTTCGGATCTCACCGGAAGCATTGAGGCGCTGCCGGAGATCATTACAGAGCTGATGCGTCAAGGTTACGATTTTGTCACGCTGCCGGACATGCTGGGCGTTCCCGAAAGCCAATAGCAAGATGTTACAGGTTCTCATGAAATGAAAAAAAGACGGCTGAACCACAATGTGATTCTAGGAAAGCCGTCTTTTTTCAAGATGTGCGCAAGAGCTGTGCTATTTGATGAAATATAAGGTCACGTCCTGGATGCCAAACTCTCGAACGGATTTGGGTGAACCCGGAATGAAGATATCGATCTTGTTTCCCTTGATCGCTCCGCCAATGTCTCTAGCTTCTGCAACAAAGGCTTTTTTCGGAAGTCCAGGGTGGGTGTGACCGGTGACCAGCACCTTGGTTCCCAGCGGGATTACTTTCGGATCAACTGCGATTGTACCCAGCTCCAGCGGATTTCCGAAATAATCGACCGCTCCCCAGCCGCCGTTCTCGCTTGCAGCCGAAGAATATGCTGTTGCCTTTACGTTAAGGGTTTTGGAATAGTCAAAGGTTTTTCCCCATGCCTCCACCACTTTATTCTCCGGAAATACGTTTAATGTTGGCAGCATCACCGCCGGCGAGGCCGCTTGGGCCTTGGTAGCCGCGACGGCTTTCGCCTCGGACGGAATCGTTATTTTGAGACCTGCATAAATATTGGTCGCTTTAATGCTCGGATTGGCCTGCATCAGCTTGTTCAGGTCCACGCCATACTGTTTGGACAGAACATAATATGTATCCCCTTCTTTGGCGGTATGCACCTTGCTGGCCGCTTCTGCCGGATGTGGGTGTATTACAAAAGAGATGCCCATGGCGAGCGAGCAAGCGGTGATTAAGTTTACGGTCCTGCTCCACTTCTTAGCAGCGCTTCTCTTTCTTCTTGGCGAAACATTGCGGTTATTCTTCTTCAACATCCAATTGCCTCCTTGTTCTTTCACCCCGACCATGGGAGTGAAATCGCTACAGGTTCTCGAAAAATGATATAACGGTTACGAATATATCACAAATTTGTAACCTTTACTGCAAGTAAATGCTGGAAGGGAGGGGCATGCCCCTCCCTTTTTCTTAGGTAGATCCTATGATTCAATTTTATATTTTTTATCCTCTTGAAGTGTGACATTTAAAGCCTTCGCCGCTTCTGCCAGCAGATCCTGACAGAAATAATAGTGTTTTCGCATCGTAATATGCTCTTCTTCCGTCTCGAGGTAAATAAGATCGTTAAGCTGTGGACCGCTCTCTGAGTTGTAATAGATGGCAACGACTTCCCTTCCCCAGAGCTGTTCGCATTTGGCGAACTGCTTCTCGAGCAGCGGGTCTTTAAAGTCATCAGCCAGCGAGTGCTTGATACTTGTTTCTTTTCCATACTCTTGTCCTACATGAACACCGTCCCATTCAGCATGCTCTGCCAATAGCGAGGCCATCATGTCAAGATTCCGATGATTGAAGGCTTCGATAAAACGATCCACGAGCCTTGCTTTTTCAGGGGAATTCTGTTCGGTTAGTACGGTTGTTTGTTTCACTACACTTCGTGGTATATCCATGGCTCTAGATTCCGTTTGTTTCAACTTCCTCAATCTCGCTCGTGCCCGATGCAGCGCCGATTTAACAGCCCCTTCACTCATGGTAAGCAATTCGGCTGCCTCACGCGCAGTAAAATCAAATACATCCATGACAAGGACGATGACAGTCTGTTTGGGTGTCAAGCTGCATGCTAGCATTTCTATCGATTCTTGAACCTCCATCCCGCTCATCGGCATGGTGTCTTGCATAAGCTCTTCTGCGTTGTCCATCAGGGTTTCTTTATTTCGTTTTCTTTGTTGATTTAACCATGTATTCGTTGCGATGCGGAACAGGTAGCTTCTCGGGTTGAGGGGTTGCCATACCTGACCTAAGATGGCCAATGCCTTGATTAACGTTTCCTGCACCAGGTCTTCTGCATCCCACGGGGACTTCGTTAGACTGAGACAAAACCGCCATAAATCCGAACGATAAGGTTCAATGATAGCCAGAAACCTGTTTTTCAGCTGCCACGCTTCCCGCTCCAGGCTTTGCAAGTCTTCTGCACGATGCATGTTTCATCTCCTCCAATGCTTTATTTCTCCTTCACTCTAAAAGACACTTGAACCTGGGATTTCGATACGGGGGATATCAAAGTTTTTTGGCTTACGGCCTAAACCCGATGCATCTGCTCAGGCTTTCCCGTGTTTATTGCTTTTATGATCATTTTACTAGATTTTTCATTCCTAAATGAATGGATGTGGGCGAGCAGCAGGTATGCATCCTCCCGATCACGTTTCCCGCTCCCTCTTTCCTTACAGACAAGACAAGCGGAGCCCGAATCGGGACTCCGCTTGTACTTGCTATCGCCTTCACCTAAATACTAGCTAATCATCTGCTTACTTCTGAACTTCACTTAACCGATCAGAATGCTGCTTACTGCTGGCCCTCCAGCCATTTCGTAGCTTCTTCCTGCGCTTTCTTCATCGCGTCCGCAGCGGACAATTCGCCGAGCAGGATGCGCTCCACATTCTCGGACAAGATGTAGCGCGGCTGTCCGGCACGGTACGGATAACGCGGTGCCCACAGCTGGCTCATCTGTTTCAGGATGATATCCATTTGCGGCACTTCCTTCACACTTTCCCACTCTGCTGCCGCTTTAATGACAGGCATGCTGTGGGAACGCTGTTCATTCCACATGTACTCCTGGAAAAACTCGCTTCCGCTGAACTTCAGCCACTCCCAGGCGAGATCCTTGTTCTGGCTGTTCGCCCCGATGGCAAACGGGCTTCCGGCAAACATGCCGCCCATGCCCTTCTCCGGATGCTTGAACAGCAGCGCTCCCTGATACCGCTCTTGCGTGCCAAACGTCTCCAGGCTGTTCACAAAGCCTGGCGCCACGCGCAGGTTAATGGCAACATTGTTGTTATTCTGCAGGAAATTCTCGGCTCCCTGGTTCACCATTACGCCTTCTGGTGCATACTGGGCCGCTTCCTTCAGCAGCTCCGCAGCTTCGATCATCGTAGGCGAGTCGAATTCCAGCTTCATGTCCTTCCACAAGAATCCGGTACCCCACTGACCGCCTTTCGACTCGTTAATATTCATGATGCTGTCTGCAGCATCGTTGCCGTTGAAGGTCAGGCCATAGTTTTTTTCACCGGTTTTCGGATTGGTGCCCGTCATTTTGGATGCTTTCTCTATAATCTCTTCGATCGTTGGCTCTTCGGATAAGTACTCCACGCCCCAATCGTCGAACAGCTGTTTATCATATACGATTAAGCGTGCATCCCCGATGAATGGCAAGCTGTAAATCTCCGGCTCCTGATCGTTTGGCCCCATCGCTCTCCAGCCGTCCACCTGACCGTTCAGATAGATGTCCAGATCGAAGCTGTCCCGCTCAATATAGGGCTGAAGCGGCTCCAGCAGCCCTTGTTCCGCGAATGTAGCAATGCCTGGCAGCTGATACACATCCGCCGCACCGGACTGAAGCATGGTCTGTGTTTTCTCGTTGTAGTTGTCCCAGCCCATCAGAACAAATTCGACTTCCGTATTCGGATACAGTCTTTCGAACTCATCTTTCAGCACTTTCACGCCTTTGGACGACTGTCCTGTAAGCGCATCGGTCTTGTCCTCCAAAGAGAAATCGCCGATCAGCTGAACCTTCAGCTTGCCGGACAGCTCCGGTCCAGCGGCTTCCGCCGAGTCCGTCGTTTCTGTCTGCGCTTCGGTCGTTGTCTCGCTCGTATTCGCCCCGGCATTGTCGGTGCTGGTCCCGCCGCAGGCGCTAAGCGTCAGCGCAAACAACAACAGCAGGGTGATGACAACAAACTTGGAATTTACTTTGATCATCGTTATTCCTCCAGATGAATGAATGATTTTTTTTAAACCCCGTAGTGCCTATCCCACAACCAGACTGCTTCTCCCGATCCATCGCTTCCACTCTCGTTTGATTGTCCCGGGCCCATCACTCTCCTTTCAGGCCGCTGAGTGCGACGCTTCGAATGATATATTTTTGGAAAAACAGGAACACCAGCAGCAAAGGCAAAATGCTCATCGTGGCCAGCGCCATCGTCACACCGGCAAGCCGGCTTCCATTCTCGGCGGAGAAACTCGACAAGAACAGCGGCACCGTCTTCAGATCCTGATCGTTGATTACCACCAGCGGCCAGATGAAGGAATTCCAGCTATCCTGAAACGACAGGATTGCCAGCGTTGCCGTAATCGGGCCGGTCAGCGGAATGAAGATGTAGAAGAAGGTTTTGAACTCCCCCGCACCATCCATCTTGGCAGACTCCCGCAGCCCCTCCGGGAGCTGGTCGAAATATTGCTTGGTCAGCACAAGCCCCAGCGCATTCACGAATGATGGCAGAATGAGCGGATACTTCGTGTTGATCATCCCCAGATCATTGAACATTGTAAACATCGGAATCAGACGAGTCTCAAACGGAATCATCATCGTGGCCAGCACGGTGAAGAACAGCAGCCGCTTGCCCTTGAAGTCCCCCCGGGAGAAGGCATATCCCCCCAGCAGTGCCGAGCCGACGCTGAAGGTGACGCTGAATACCGCGATCACTATCGAGTTCCAGTAAGCCTGAAGCAGGGCATTGTTCTCGAATACGAGCCGATAGTTGAACCACGAGAAATCCCCGGGTATGAGTCTTGGCGGGAACGGCATCGCCAGATTGGCCGTTCGCTCCAGGCTGACGCTGATCATCCACGCGAACGGATAGATCATCGTACAGGCGAGCACCGTCAGCAGGATGAATATGACCCCGTTTATCAGTTTCCGTCTGTCTTGCATGCCAGGCATATATGGATCCCCCGTCCTTGTTAAATTTTCATGCGCAGCAATTTGGTATTGATATAGGTGAAGATCAGGATGAATACGAACAGAATGTAAGCGGCTGCTGAAGCAATCCCGTATTCATTCCCGCCGAAGCCGCGTTCGAATATGAATCCGACCACGGTGTGAAGCGATCGGGCCGGACTTCCCTGCAGTCCGCCAAGCATGTAGGCGTCCGTGAAGCGCTGCAGCCCTCCAATCCACCCAAGTACAAACAGGATCGTCAGACTGCCAACCATATTCGGCACCGTGATCCGCCACCACTGTTGGAAGGGAGTCGCGCCGTCAATCGCAGACGCCTCATAATACTCAATCGGGATCGCTTGCAGGTTCGCCAGATTAATAATGATGACGAAGCCGAGCCAATGCCATACGGACAGTATGATCGCGCCCCATTTGGCTGAGGTCGGCTGGGACAGCCACACGACCTTCTCGAACCCGAGCAGCTGTGCGACATAATTCAGCGGCCCGTCCGGATGCAGAATAGCAAGGAATACGGTGGCTGCCGCGACCATCGAGGTCGCATTCGGGATGTAGAACAGCACCTTGAACAGATTGGAGGATCGGCGCAAGCTGTTGATCAAGCAGGCGATCAGAAAGCCGATCGGAATCGCAATCAACAGCTGGAACACCGTGATGTATACCGTGTTGTACACCGCATACCAGAACGTTTCCGAGGCGAGCACATCGGCATAGTTCTGCGTGCCGACAAACCGCTCGTTCGCTCCTCTAGTGAAGCTGAGCCGGAGCGATTCGATCAACGGGTACACCGTAAACAGCAAGATGCCCAGCAGTGTTGGAAGCAAGAACACATACCATATGGCGTGCGACTCCCTTCGTGAAGCGACCCTCCATTTTCCGAATAGTTTCGTTCGAATCTGCGACATATTGTTGACCGGACAGCGACTACGCTGCCCTCCCTCCTTTTCGTGGAATCAACGACAACGACAGGGATTACTTATCCTTCCGATGTGACAAGCTTGATTCGTTTCCATTTGCCCGACCGCCAGCGTGCGATCATGAAGGCGCCTCTGACCCACTCATCAATCACGAACACGATCCATACCCCATAAATGCCCCATCCGAGCGTCATCGTCAGCACATAAGTGAGCGGCATGCTGAAGCCCCACATGATGATCAGGCCGACGATGACGGGGTACCGCACCTCTCCTGTCGCATTCAGCGCGCTGATCATCATGACATTGCATGCTCTGCCAGCCTCCTGAAGGATGCCGATCAGCATCAGGATCTTCCCGATGCGAAGCACGTCCGGATCATCCGTGAACAGGCCCAGCAGCGGGACGGCTGCGATGTACAGCGTGCCGCTGATCAACACCGAGGCTGCAACCGCAAGCAGCGTGTACCGGATGCCCATCCGGCTGGCCTGATCATAGGCTTTGGCGCCAATGCGGTGACCGATCAGGATGGCAGCGGCCATGCCAAGCGCTTCTGACAGCAGGAACACATAACCCATCAAGGTCTGGGTATATACCTTGGTCGTTAGAGCGGTTGTGCCGATCACCGCAATCATCATCGTGACAACCACCTGGGAGGCCGTATAGGACAGGTGTTCTCCCGCCGAAGGAATGCCGAGCCGGAATATTTGCTTCAGATCTCGCCCGAAGGGACGCAGCATGACCGCAAGGGAAAGCTTGGCCTCCAGCCCTTTTATCAAGAACACCGCCGCGATCACCGAGCCGACCAGGCGGCTGGCATGCGTGACCCACGCCACCCCGGCCACCCCGTAAGTGGGAAGGCCCCATGGGCCATACAGCACAACATAGTTGCCCAGTGTATTCAGCGCCACCATGATGACCGATAAGAGCAGCATCCGCTTGACAAGGCCGTTCATGCGCAGAATCATTTCCGAGGTCATGACGAAGGCGGTTGCGTACGCCCCCAGGCTGATGATTGACAAGTATGTTCTTCCTTCATCCATAAGCTCCGCAGGGAGCTGGATCGCGCCCAGCACCGGTCCCGCAAATGTATATAGTGACAGCCCGACCAGCAGCCCGAACATCATGTTCGTTCCGAGCGCAATGGAAGCAATTCTCGTTGCGTCCTGCACCCTGCCTGCCCCGGAGTACTGGGCGATCAGAATCGACGCGCCCACGATGATAAATCCGAACAGCAGATGGGCCGCGGTCATCACCTGCGACACGGTGCCGATAGCGGCAACCGCTTGATCGGAATGACCGCTTAACATCAATGTGTCGATTGAAGCGATCAGCGTCTGCACGAACTGGCTCAGCAGAAGCGGCCAGGCCAGCCGGAACAGCGAGAACCGCGGCGATTCCTCGAGGAAGTGCTGGCCGGGCTCGGCCAATTTACGAGCGGTGGCCATCGGTTGACCCGCGTTTCATCAGCTCCATTGCCGGGGTCAGGTCGGTGACGGACAGCGCATCCACGCCCATATCCGCATAATGGCGAAGCAGGGGCTCGTCGGCCGGGAGCGTATAGAGCCACACCCGCAATCCGAGCTGATGCGCTTGCGCCACGAGGGCAGGCCGGCATGAGCCGTACTGCGCATTGATTCCGGCATAGCCTGCTTGCTCTGCCTGCTGGCAGTACTGCCGGATACGCTCTTCATAGATGTCATCCGCCAGGTCCGTCGGGATCGGCGGCAGATTCCAGATAACATGCCTCGCGCGCGGGCCGTTGGCCAAATGATCGGTCACGCCTGTGAAGTACACCTGGCTCCATACATCCAGCCGATCAACAACGGCCGCTGCAGCTGTATAGGCTTCCTCGGTTTTGAGATCCAGGTTGAAAGCAACTGGCTTTCCTCGATACGGGGTGAGGATGGTTTCCAGCTTCTCGACCGGCTCATAACCGGCCGCAGTCCATTCCTCGTATGTATATTGTGAGACGTCGGGCTGATCATCATGGTATAGGACCGCTATGCCGTCTCGGGAAGTCCGGACGTCGACCTCCAGCACATCGGCCCCGGTCTCGTAACCTGCCTGGCAGGAGACGAGCGAGTTATAAGGCGTGCCATCACATCCGGTATGGGCAATCCAATCGAATTGATTCATTTCTCTGTAGCTCCCTTCTCTGTTCCATGCTTCTCCGGTGGTATTCCGTCCGTGAACGCGGCGATGTTGCGGCTCTGCCAGGCTGGTACCCCGTCCATTTCCTCCACGTCACTTTTTACGGTTCCCTCAACTCGTCGTTCGAAGCCGCCAGGATGTATACCGGGTTCGTGAACGCGAGTGTTGCATGGCCGCCTGCCAGCATGCCCGCAGCCTTCACTCTAAGCCAGCGAATCCCTGCCGCAGGGATGCTGCATTCCGCGGCGCCCTGCTGATCTGTCCTTGGCAGAATCGCAAGCTCTCCTGCATTCGATTCCACAATCAGCTTCGTCACTTGCATCTCATCCGCCGTCCGGCCAGGCACGGACGATGACTCTACTTGAATACGCAGTTCGATCGTGGCCGTCTCCGGGCTTAAGACCGTGATGATATCGCCAATCCCGTATGTCGCCCCGCCGTGCGCTGCTTCCACATGCAGCAGGGGTCCCATGCTCACGATACAGCGTCCGTGCCGAATGGCTGACACGACCGATTCCGGCCGGCTGCGTTCGCTTTCCTTCTCCAAACCGACATAGGTGAAGGCTGACCAGCCGTCTGCATGCTCTGAGTGATGCCAATCCCGCCCTGCGGTGGCCGTGATCCGGAAGCCTTCATTAAGCAGGCTTGTCCACTGCTGGAATGCCGGGATGTTGTGATGCTTGTACGGCGGCATCATCTCATGCCACACTTCAACATAGTCAATATCGTTCCAATTCTGGATCTCATATTCCCAGTGACAGCCTGTGCATATCGGACTGCCCATGCTGTAGGGGTGTGCGATCCCTACGATTCCTCCGGCCTCATGCACCCGCTGGATCCCTTTATGAATATCCCGCGGTCCGAGATCTCTCCATTCGCAGTAAGGGGCACCGAGGGTCAGCATATGTCCGTAAAAGGTCGTCCATTCCATCCCGGGAATGATCGCTACCCCGGTTTCCTCCTGTGCCGCATTGGCTTCCGCCATGCCTGACAGCGTATTATGATCGGTCAGCGCAATGCCTCCAAGACCCAGCTTCTTCGCTTCCCTGCACATCTCCAGCAGCGAATGTCTTCCGTCACTATGCGGTGTATGGGTATGCAGCTCAAATGGTACCCATGGCATCGGCATTCCCTCCCTTTCTCACAACGAGTCGATAGTGGCACTCCGGCGTCACGACGCAGTGAATGCTGATCGTAAGCTTCCAGATGCCGCTGGGCAGCGGCCCAGCAATGAACCCGGGCGATGCCTGCTCCTCAGTCAGGAGATGATGCTGCTCCGGGGGATGCCGATGAGCCGAGCCGCGAAAACCGGACGGATCATCGAGCGATAGCGTCAGCAAATTTTGCAGGGGAACGAATCGCTCCCAATGCTGCTTCTGGAGCTCAGAAATCGACGGCTCCGCATACTTGTCGATGGCCTCCAGGATCATCCGCCGCGAAGCTTCCCGATCCTCGAGCGCCTTCGGGCTGTAGGCAAAAGCAATGTCCAGGCAGGCGGCAGGCTCATCGATATGAAATTGATAGGTAATATGTGTCTTGGAGCTAAGCGGAGTTACGTTTCCCTCCACAATCAACAGATCGTCCATAAGTTTTCGACCACCTTTTGCTTCATGGATTTTCGCTTTGGTTATCCATGCTGATGTCTTGCTTCTCTGTCTCCTGTGTTGCGGTATGGTATCGTTACCAGAAGAATGATACTTCGTATTTTAGAGGACATTTGTAAAATCTATTACCGTTTTTCCTCGGCGTTATATAAATTTCGTGGAGAATTACGTCTGATTTTGTCAAATGATGATAGCGCCATCGCCATGAGAGGAATTGAGTTCTTACTGCATAGGCGGAAAAGCTGGATTGCCGCTTGCTTGCAGCGGCCGCGAGCATAAAAAAACAGGCTTATCGTTTGATAAGCCTGTTCCCAGCTCCTGCTGTTCGTTTCACGCGTGTGCCAGCCTTGGGCGGCAGCTCTCACGCTCAACGAGACGATGCTGCAAAATAATATCCGAATCAAATGTAAATTCGGGATTAACGATCATGTGATGCATATATTCCACCGACTTCTTCCCAAGCTCCTCCACCGGCTGCTGCATCGACGTCATTGCCGGACGCACGACCTCGGTAATCAAGCTTCCGTCAAAGCCCATAATCGACATATCTTCCGGCACCTTCAGCCCGTGGTCCAGTGCGCAATTCAGCGCTCCGACAGCCATATCGTCACTGGCGGCAAACACGACCGTCGGCCATTCGTCCTCGCCGAGCATCTCCTTCATCAGCCTCCGGCCCGAAGGGAGCTTGTAGTCCCCGAATTTCACAAAACGTGGGTCCGGCTCGATGCCGTGCTTCTTCATCGCTTCCGCGTAACCGTTGTAACGGCTGAACCCGGACGTAATGTCCGCCAGGTCGCCGCCGATAAAGGCAATCTTCTCATGGCCTGAGGAAATGAGATGCTCCGTCGCATCGAATGCCGCCTGATAGTCGTCGATCAGCACCGATAAGTAGGATGAAGACGGACCTTTCACACTGGAGAACAGAATCGGCATTGAAGCATGTTCAAAAAACTCGAGGATATCCTGATTGAATTTCTGATGCATGACGATGATGCCGTCCACCCTCATATTTTGAAAAACACGCAGGTAACGCAGCTCTTTCTCCATGCTTTCTGCAATGTTGCCAACGAGCAGGTTATATCCTTGTGCGCTCGCGGTTTCCTCAATGCTGCTCAATATCGTTGAGCAAAATTGACTCGTCAGATCCGGCACGATAATGCCGATTGTATTCGTCTTCTGCATCTTCAGGCTGCGTGCGATATGGCTCGGCGTATAATTCAGCTCTTCGATCGCCCGGTTCACCTTATCAAGCAGCTCCTGGCTTACATACTTCTCGCCATTCAACACTCTGGAAACGCTGGTGACCGACACCCCGGCCCTGCGCGCAACATCTTTAATGCTAGCTCCCACCATGCCACCCCTTACCCAGTATCGTGCTTGTCTTCTACGATATGACAACGCCCATCCTCACGTCAACCTCTCCGGATGCAGCGACAGCACCGGTGCCGATCCTCCACATTGCGCTAAACACACAGAAGCCTGGCTTCAGCTGGCACACAAAAAAAAGAAGGAGACGGTGAAAGCATTCACCGTCCCCCCCATTCCTTGCCGCGTTGCCGATTAGAAGTTGGTAGAGATAATTTTCGAGGCATGATCGCCTGTAATAAAGTCCATCACGGTGATGCCGAAGCGGCCGTGGGTGTTGGTGCTGAAGAACTGATTGACTTTCGGGTTGATGTCATTGGCAATCGTGCGAATGTTCGGGATGCCGAACAAGCCCGGGTTATAACCGCTGGTGAAGTTGATGTACAGCCATGACGGGTTGGACGAATTGGCTTCATGATACATGTTCTGAATGTCGTTCCACTTTTTGTTGCGATCCGACACTTTGTAATAATCCTGGATTTTCAGATTGGCAGCGTTCTGAATCGTGAAGGTTGTGTTGTCCTGCCAAGATGTGGCGTCGATGCCTTTCGGAAGCTGGGCAGCCTGGAATCTGCGCACCAGCACAATCTTACCTCTCGCTTCGCCAAGCGTTGGGACGTGATTCGTCATCAGCCATTTGTCCGGGTTTTTGCTTACATACCAGTTGAACGTGTCCTCATAGGAGCGCGTGTTATCAGCGGCGGTATGCTCTTCTTTCACACTCATGATAACCGTCTCTGTCGGGTTGTTGTTCAGGAACGAGATGACCGCGTTCAGAACATCGTCGAAATTCTGATTCTGGTACACCGCACCATGATGAATGGTGAATGCATCCTTATAGTGTCTCGTACGGATGTCTAAGTAACGCACACCGACGGACAGCTGCTCTGCAATGGTGAGATCCTGGTTCTTGGCTGTACCGTAAATCGGCTCGTACAATGCACCGGAGTCATGGGTTCCCGGAATCGAGAGGCTCGACAGGGAAGTGTTGTCGCTGATGGATCCCATCCAGTTGGAACTGTTGTATGACGCGGAGGCATCGGAAGCAAAGAAAGTGCCGGCTACAGACGTTACAAACAGCATGAGGACGGTTACACGCAGAATCGCTTTCTTCAACACGGGTATCACCTTGCCTTTTCATAGTTTTATGTCAATCAAGCGGCGCCAGCTTGAGTAACATCGAGCAGGTCATTCATACAACGAGAAGTCATCCATACAACTCGGGACATGATGAAACCTAGGATGGCAGCACAAAAGCCGCGCGGGGCAAAAGCCTATGTATCTATCCATACAAGACCCCTGTGAAGGAAAGGTATAGACATCTCGTCAATTAGCCTATCAATCGATTGTTAATTAAGAATTAAGAAGATATTTTTGCTGTGTTAATCATTGGCATTGTTTTCGTAAAATCTTGCGTGACATTTTATGATTTTGCAGATTTTTTCGTTGAGGCATCATCACTTGAGTTGACATAAAATCGGTGACCCTCTATATTTAGAGTAATTACTCTAAAACAGAGGTGATGTGTGATTGAACACCAAATCACGAATTGTGCAAACTGCGGTTCAGTTATTTAATGATCAAGGGATCGGCAAAGTATCGACCAATCATATCGCCGCTGCCGCTTCGATGAGCCCAGGCAATCTCTATTATCATTTCAAGAACAAGTCCGAGATCATCCAAGCGATTCTGCTGGACATGTATGAGGAATGGAATGAGGTATGGTCGCTCCCCGAACATGTCACACTGACCCAGCAGCATCTGGGGCAGAAGCTGCTGATGAACTTCGACATTTTGTGGCGGTATCGATTTTTTTACCGGGAGGCACTGTCATTGTTTCAGGCAGATGAAGCTTTAAGACTCCTGCATACGGAGATGATGAACACCCGACTGGTGGAGCAGGAAGCGTTTATACGAAGATTTATCACGGATGGCGTGCTGCGGATCGAAGCTGATTCCGAGCAGCTGCAGAAACTGCTGATCGCCTGCTGGATCATTGCGAACAATTGGCTGTCCTTTCTCGAAATGAACGGTCAGCCTGTCGATGAGGCCAGTTTTACCAATGGCGTCGGCCTGATCTGGGCAATACTCGACCCGTATCTCGTGAAGTAGACAATAATCATATACTGGAGGATGGATTGTGGAGCCTACGAAATCGGATCAACCGCATAAGAACATGTCAAGAAGGAATTTTCTCAAGGCATCAGGGGCTGCATTGGTGCTGCTCGCAGGAGGAGGACTATACCGGGCTGTGGATCAAGGGGTATTCTCTACGGCCCGGGGACCCGCTTATGTTCCCTGGAATGTCGATGTAGCGTTTGAACCGGACCTTGCAGAGAAGGATCCTGTCAAATTGGTACAATACGCTATATTGGCCGCCAATGCGCATAACACCCAACCGTGGCTGTTCCGTGTACAAGATAACCGAATCGAGTTATTCGCTGACCTGTCCCGAAATATCGGTGCCATGGACCCCTTCTATCGGGAAATGAACATCAGCCTGGGCTGTGCGATTGAGAATCTGTGTCTGGCTGCTAAAGCGTTCGGTTATGAGCCGAAGGTGCAATTGCATGAAGGGGAGTTTGACCGTATCAAGGTTGCTGATATTACGCTGTCAGATCGAATTCCGGAAGTTTCGCCCTTGTTCCGGATGATGACGAAGCGGCATACCCATCGCGGCGCTTATGATACCAAGCAGCCAATACCAGAGCAACTGCTGCGGGACATGAGCCTGCTGAGCCGGGATAATCCGAATGCAGATCTGGTATGGCATGCGGACGATCAATCGAAGAAGCACGTCGGTGCACTGATTATTCAAGCAACGGAAGCGATCATACAGGACTCGGTTCAGGCTCACGATAGTCATCGCTGGTATCGTCATACCAGGGAGGACATTCATCGCTTCAAGGACGGGACAACGCTGGACGCCACAGGCAACCCCGCCTTCGTCCGGGCACTTGGAAAGCTCCTCCCCATCTCCGAGGCGTCTTCGAATGATTACTGGCTCAGCATGACAAAAGACACGCATATTCCAACAGCCGCCGCCTTCGGCAGCATCGTTGTCTCCGCCAGGTCCAGAACGCAATTGCTGGAAGCGGGCCGCTTGTGGCAGCGGGTTCACCTTTGGGCTACCAGCAAGGGACTTGCTCTCCATCCTTTGAATCAAGCGAATGAGCGTCAGGACCGGGAACAGCAGCTTGGACTGGAGCCGCTCTTTGGCAGCGCCCTTCAGCGGCTAGCTGGCCGCGGCGAGCATGTGTTTCTGTTTCGCATCGTCTATGCGCGGGAACAAGCGATCCCGAGCCCGCGCCGAGCGGCGGAGGAAGTGCAGCTGCAATGATCCGGGCAGGCGCGAAGGACAATGCATATTTCTCCGCGAGCACCTACATCATGAAATCATCATTCCTCGTTATGTCGCTGCGGAACGGAATGGGATGAACTCCGATCCGGGCTGACAGGATCGTTTGCCAGATGCCAAAAAAGCATGAACTCGAGATCCCCCCGAATTCATGCTTTTTGTAGTCAAAATATGCTGCCAGGAAAGCCATTCCATGACGGGTTATACATAAACTCATTTCCTGCATTCCAATCACACATCAAAGTCGACATCATACAAAAACTGAAGCCGTTTATGAAGCAGCTGCGAAGGAGCGATTGAAAAAGCAGCGTCCCGCAATTTCACCAAGAGCGGATGGTTCACTTGAGCCTCGGAGAGACTTGACCATGTCAACTAACCCGTAGAAAATATCAATCAAAAAAGACCGCTCTGCAAACGGTCATACTGCACTGTACCTGAGTACTGATAACAGCTTAGACGAACTGGCTTTAACAACCGTGCACGACTTTTAATTCTTTGGAATATCGTAAATATCATTAGGATCATTGGTCTGTAGCACTATTCCTTCATGATCTAATACAATAATAGTGGGCGACTGTTCAATGGCAAATAGTTTCTTATAGTCATATTTTTGAGTTTGGTCATCCAGACTAATAAAAGACATATTATGAATGGGTAACGATTCAAGAATAGCTTCTGAATTTATGACATTCAGCATTTCTTCGATAAGTTCGGAATAATCTGATTGACGCCCATCCCAAAAGACATAAATATTGTAGGATTTTTGCTGAGGCGAAACCATGTCACGGACGGCATCTTCTTTCCCCCTAGAACAAGCGGCCAGCGTGCAGGTGAAGAAAATAATAAGGAGAACATTTAAAATTCTGCTTGTTTTAATAGTAATCACCTCGTTGAAGTCAAGGGGGCAGAGTCCCTTGTTATTCTTATCAAAATCCAAAATGAGGGTTTAACCCCAATTTTAAGCATCTTAATAGGTAATGTAAATAATAAATACTTCCTACCGACTTACTATTGACTTCTATTAATGCAGTTACATACTTCAGAGTTGATCTGCACGCTTCCTCCCTCGCCTTGTAAAACGCCTTTTTTGTAACTGAAGTTGCATTTTATATAGCTTTTTGGCCATTTCAAGGCTCTATTCTTTGCTGGAGGTTGCCAAAACCTTATTAAGTTACTAAGTTCTCTACTGCTCACGCCATAACAGTACTACAGTGAATAGTACCAGCAAGGCTGTATTAATGATTATAATCTCATACAAAGAGCTCGGGCGTATCCCTGAATTGGATCGACTAATTACAGCGATTTCGGAATTGTTAAAGCATTAAGGATGTGAGGACAGGACAAGAGACTGGGTAGGTTAGCGTCAAGCAGCGCTTGCATTCGCTCGCTCCCACAGCTGTCTAATATCAGCGTAGCAGAGAACATAACGGCGGTATCCGAACGTGAATATAGTGTGGATGGGGACAAGAAAACATGGAACCTAGATAATAAAGGTTCCATGTTCGGATGAAGTGTGTATGAAATTAAACTTTAGCAGCCCATATTTCGATTTCTATCTTGATTTCCGGCAGCCCCAAAGCCGTAACATAGGCTACCGTCATCGCAGGGTACTCATCATTGAAGAATCGTTCCCACTCGGAATAGAGGTAATTCCAATCAATCGGCTCAATTGCCCAAATGTTCACTTTAATAATATGATCTGAACATAATCCTTCTGCTGCCAATACGTTGTGGATGTTGGCAAAGGTCAGCCCGATCTGTTCATTCATGTTCTCAGGGAACTGCCCGTTGGGATCGATGCCGATCTGGCCGGATGTCACAAACCATTCCGCATTTCTTGGAATTTTTGTAATATGGGTGTATTTCCCTACCGGTTTCGGCATGCTGACTGGATTGGTTCTTGTAATTTTATCATTATTCATTGTTAGTTCCCCCGTCTACAGAAAATTCTGCTGTGTTCTCCAGTAAACCGCTTTTTGGACACACTTCACCCTTGGAGCGATTTGTCTAGAAGAAAACAGCAGTAGAGTATCCATAACCCGCAGATAAAGCCATGAGCGATCTTTTCTTCATCAGATGGATACTCCTTTCTTGTTCACGGACGGATTTGATAACATCATAATCCCAGTCTACCACACCTGCTCAAGCCATTTCACCTATGTCCTATGAGATCTTGCTTGCAGCCTTTTCGTGTCTTACAGGCCTCAAGAAAGTGTACGTACGCTTGCGCGCTTGGGTTCAAGGCAGTTATGCATTTCAATCCGAGTGGCCTTTCAGTATAGAAAACATCTATCCTAGTATAAGTACGCAAGTTCACTTCAGGTACGTTCCAAAAGGTACGTTCGGATGAGATTTAGTGCATAGAAAGCTCCTCCGATGGCTCCTGAACTTTTCCTCTTCCCCTTAGCCTCCATAATCCGGCCGCAATGCCCATACACCCGGCGGCTACCAGCACCCCGTGAGCCACTCGCAGCGGCTGGGTTCCCAGAAATTGAGGAAGATACAGCAGGAATCCCATCGTGAAGAGCACACCAGCCCATTTCGGTAAAGCACCGGATTTCCATATGACCATAACCACCAGAATGGAACCGATGCCGATCAGCATCAGCCCCGCAAGAATCATGAGAAACCCGGAGCCATAACGAATGTCATCCGCCAGGGCGATCCATTCGGCACTTTGCTCTGCGAGAGCACGCTTTCCAAGCGCATGTAAACCGAATACCTCAGCACCATAAAAGGGCAGCGTCAACCCGATTCCGAGCCAGGTGACCACGATACTGCGAAGGGCAAGACGCCCGCAAGACCCGTTCTGTAGAAGTAAATAAAGTCCCAGCAGCCCTGCACCCAGTAACGAGAAGGCCACAATCGCGAGCACATGGGATACGATCCAGGCCGGAGAAGCAAAGGCTGCCGCGCCCACCAACGATGTCTCATCAGAAAACGGACGGATTGCAGGATAGAGAACAAACAGAATCCCGGCAATGACTAAACTGACAGAGGCTAACCGAATGCGCTTTTCCATAAATCCCTCTCCCCGAAAACTAATATAATTAGTATTTAAACTAATCTAATTAGTAATATAACTAATGTGATTAGTTATGTCAATCGGTTATTTCATTCACTATTTCCGCTTTCTCGTCACGGTTTAGTGATCATCAGCGCTTGGGGAATGACCATCATAATCCAATACACCCAAATCGATCGTATGAAGCCGCTCTGGGTTCGAGATCAATTCCACTTCGGTAATGATCCCGCACTTCACTGTGAACTTCAACACGTAGAGCAAGTTGCCGCCAGGGGCCGCCACGATGCCCACGCTGCCGTCCACCCAGGCAAGCTGAGCTGATTTCTGCGCACGTCCGGCTACCTTCTTGGCCAGCGCCGATGCACCGCGGAACACTCTCGGCGTTCCGTCTTCCCGGTCGTCCCGCAGAACCACATCCGGATCCAGAGCAGCAATCAGCTGATGGAGATCTCCTGCATGCGCTGCTGCCAGAAAAGCCCGCACCACATCACGCTGAGCTGCCACGCTGGTATCCAGAACCTCCTCCGCTCCGCGGATCCGGCGTCGTGCCCGGCTCGTTAACTGCCTTGCTGCGTCGTCTGATTTACCAATAATCGAAGCGATCTCGTGAAATGGCATTCCAAACACGTCATGGAGAATCAAACTGATTCGTTCCGCCGGCTTCAAACGGTCCAGCACGACCAACATGGCAACGCCTACGGAATCGGCGAGGACAGCTTCCTGTTCCGGATCGGCATACGAAACGGCTGCAAGCGCCTCCGGCGGATGCTCCTCAAGCGACTCCTCTTTCCTCGTCTTGCGAGCCCGCAGCATATCCAAGCAGATCCGCGATACGACGGTAGTGAGCCATCCCCCGATATTGTGAATATGATTCACATCGCTGCGGCTCAGACGCAGCCATGCTTCCTGAACCGCATCCTCCGCTTCGCTCAGAGAACCAAGCATACGGTACGCCACGCCATGAAGATGCGCCCGGTGTGCTTCGAATACCGCTGCCAACCCTGCCTGATCATTCATCTTGCTTCCCCCTTCTTCTCTTTCGGACAGTACAGCAATCCCTCTATCTTTATTGACGACCGCCACTCAATTTATGTGACATCCTCCCTGCATGATCTATTCATCGGCACTAGGCCCGAGTGTTTGTCACACTTCCAGACCGTGATCCGTCATCGTATTGTAGGACCGAATAACGGGTTTACACCTAAATCACGAGAAGGAGTGTATGTTGATGTCATCCAGAATGGACAATCCTGCTGCCATTGTGCCCGATATGGGCCAAGCCTTGCAAATGTTAGGAAATGCGCTGTTTTCGTCTGCGGCACAGACCGGTGTTCCGAAGGGACTCCTGTTCCTGTGCTACTTGCGCGCCAGCCAGATTAATGGGGACAGCGTATGCGTACAGCTTCATGCCCGCAACGCACTGTCAGCGGGGGAAACGACAGAGCGCGTGCTCGCAGCCGCCGCGTGGCGCGATACGCAGCTATTCAATGAAGCCGAGCGAGCGGCTCTCGCGCTATGCGAAGCCATTACCCGGATTGAAGACCGGGCACATCCGGTGCCGGACGATATCTATGACGAGGCGGCAGCACATTTCGGGCAGCAAGCGCTGGCCACGCTGATCGCCGGGCTTGCCACCGTCAACCTGTATAACCGGCTCAATGTGGCGACCGGACAGCTGGCCGTGAGTGCGGATACAAGCAAGCCCGGTCAATAAGCAATTCAAGCAGGGAGCAGCGTTCGATTTCTCTCCTGCTGTTCATCATTCGATGTACGAACCCACCAAACCCCAAAAAGCCTGCAGCATACGCTCCCATAGAGCAATGCCTGCAGGCTTCTTTCGCATTACAGAAGCATGCCCGTGCGGACAGCGATATCGCCATACCCGGCATTGTTCACGACCACATCAAGACATCCGTACCGGCTCTTCGCCTCTTCAACCGCTTGAGATACGGCCGACTCATCGCTGACATCCAGAGCAAGGGGGTAAATGCGATCTCTGTACGTCTCGACCAGACCGGCGAGTGACTTCGGGTTGCGGGCCGTGGCAATGACAACATCTCCTTTGCGCAAGGCTGCTTCAGTCAAGGCGCGGCCAAATCCCCGGGAACTGTCTGTAATAAACCATATTTTTGGATTCGTCATGGGATGAACTCTCTTTCGATTAATGAATGTTCATTTATTGTACATCAAAAAAATGGGCTCGATAACGGCCATCACATCTCCCCTTTCTCGTCATTTCCATTTGGATTATACCTTTATCGCATCCCAGCTCATATCAATCGCTGCTTGCAATTGCTGCTGGTCGAACTGCGTTCCGTTCTTGACATGCTCCTTCGCAAGTTCCACCACCGGCATGATCGAATATACGATCAGCATCCGAACATCCGCTTGCTTGAACAGCCCTTGCTGCTTGCCTTCTTCAAGCATGTTATAGATCGGCTCGAACATCCCTGTCGTGTCCAAACACCATTTCTGCGGAAACGGGGAATGAATCATTTGCTCCAGGAACAAAAAGTACGCTGTGTTGCTTTGTATAAAATCAACGTAGTTATGAATAATCGACTCAAAGCGCTCCCGGACGGCCTTCTTCTCATGCAGCCCTTCGAACATCTTCTCGCTTAACTTGCCTTTTACCTTCAGGTACGTGTTAAGCAACAAATCCTCCTTGTTCTCATGATAAATATAAATGGTTGCAGCCGACACATTGGCCTGCTTGGCGATTTTCGAAATTGAAATGTCAGCGAACCCGATCTCACTCACCAATTGGATCGTAGCATCAAATATTGCCTCTACTTTATTATCATCTCTATGTCTCATATCCACAACAGTAAATGATCATTCATTTAATGTCAATGCAAGCAACTCCATTCCTGATGGAGTGCTGTCGGCCCCAGCCTCAAGAGCACGTCTTATGATGTTCAGTTGTCATTCATTCCTTTGCCATCCAGAATATGCGGCACATATTTCTCGATGCGCGACACCCTAGTTTTGGCTTGCTTCGCCCCGTTAAAATAAAGCACGTACGCTCTTTGACGCCCCGGCGTCAAGGCTTCAAAAGCCGTCTGCAAAGCTGGCATGTCGGCGAATTTCTGCTGTAATTCTTCCGGGATGACCAGCGGCTTGTCCTTGGCCGCAGGCACGGCTGTCCCAGCTTTCTCGACCTCGAGAGCGGCATGAACGAACGCTTTCAGCATCCCTTCAGCCTCGGTAATTTCCTGAACCCCCGTAAACCGAATCTGACGCGCCGCCTGCACGTTCTCTGTCATCTGAATCAGGACTCCGTGCGGGTCAGGCAGCAACGCGCCTTTAAAAAACATCAGCGCAACATACGCTTTAAACGGCTGGATAATGCATATATTTTTGCCCTGAGATGTGTAGCAAGGCTTCCCCCACTTCAATTCCTCGTCCAATGGACAATCAAGCAGGATCATTCTCAGTTTCTCCATTTCAAATATCCACTTGTCAGCTTTCCCCAGAAATTCATCTACCTTCGGATTCGCTTCATGATAAGTCATCCCGTAACCCCCCGCTTCTCCATTAATCTTGCGATATGCTCTCATTATTAATCACGGATCAGTGAAAAGTAAAGAATCGTACCCTGGAAAGCCAAAGAATCCCTGTGCCGCCCTCTGCCGGCGTTCATGTAAACCACGTGTAAATATATGTAAAGACGGAGTAAAATTTATCCAGCCTATCTATACTTCTTCTATAGTCTAACGTAGACTACTAGTAAGGATTTTGCATAATCGGTGAAGACGTCTCCTATTCGCAAGAAGTAATACATAGAATAAACAAGATTCACGGGTTGGTTTATCATACCGGGAGGCGCCCAACCGAATGTTGCATCATCCGGATCAAAAGGAGGAGTATACCGTGAGCAAATTCACCAAAGCGGAAAAAAGCTGGATGATGTATGACTGGGCCGATTCAGCTTATTTTCTCATTATCGTGACCGCTATCTTCCCGATCTATTACAAGGAAGTGGCTGACAACGCTGGCGTCCTGGGCGCCAACTCGACCGCCTATCTGGGCTACACCATTTCAATCGCCACCTTTATCCTGGCGCTGCTCGGACCGATCCTTGGCACCATTGCCGATTACAAAGGCATGAAGGACAAGTTTTTCACCTTCTTTTTTGTCATCGGTGTCATTTCAACGCTTGCTCTGTTTTTTGTCCCGGATGACAACTGGCTTCTCTTATTGATCTTTTATACGCTCACAACCCTGGGCGCGCGCGGAGCCAACGTATTCTACGATGCCTACATCGTGGACGTCACCTCGAGGGACCGACTGGATGAGCTGTCTGCCAGAGGTTATGCGCTAGGCTATATCGGCAGTACGATTCCGTTCATCGTATGTATTGCCATTATCCTCACAGCCCAGATGGGGATCATTCCGCTGTCCACGTCGGCAGCAAGCCGGACGACCTTCCTGATTACTGCCATCTGGTGGCTCGCCTTCACGATCCCGATGCTAAGAAACGTCAAGCAGCAATACGGGGTTCAGCGTGAACCGAGAGTTGTTGTCAACAGCTTCAAGCGCCTTGCGCAGACCTTTAAGGAGATCCGGCAATACCGGACTATCTTCCTGTTTTTGATCGCCTATTTCTTTTACATTGACGGCGTGGGCACCATTATCTCCATGTCCACCGCCTACGGTACCGATTTGGGGTTAAGTGCGACAGACCTGATCATTGCGCTATTGGCCGTACAGATTGTGGCAGCCCCATTCTCGATCGTATACGGGAAGCTGGCCAACCGATTCGGCGTCAAAAAGATGCTGTATACCGGCATTGTCATTTACATGATCGTATGCGTGTATGCCATGTTCTTGAAGACGATTGCAGACTTCTGGATATTGGCGATGCTTGTGGCGACATCCCAAGGCGGTATTCAAGCACTCAGCCGCTCTTACTTCGCCCACATTGTACCTAAGGAAAAATCCAATGAATTCTTCGGCTTCTACACCATCTTCGGCAGATTTGCCGCTGTATCCGGCCCATTCCTTGTCGGTGTGATCACACAACTGACCGGAAGCTCCGCCTTTGGCGTAGCAAGCTTGATTGTACTGTTCGCGATCGGGCTTGTCGTGCTGATGTTTGTTCCTTGGACAGCAGCGCGTAGTGCGACTGCGGATCTCGACAACACGCTGGAAAAAAGCCTCTGATTCATACTCGCTATTATACAAAGCTGGCGTCGATGCTCTATCGGTGCCGGCTTTTTTCATGCCCCTGAAGCGGCGGACAGCCTCTCCCCTCCCTGCATAATCGGCAAGGTGCCTGTGGAAGAACCGCCGATCTCCTGATCAGGCTCCGCTCGGCTGCAACGCTGAAACGGACTGCGCCGGCGGTCCACGAATGACAACAGGAACAGAGCCATCCGCGAGACGTTCGGATCATGAAGGTTATCCTCCATGATCCCGTCCTGGGATGGCTCTGTTCATTAGGTAACAAGGGGAGAGCAAGGATCAAGCCTGCCCTCCCTGTTCCTCTCCCTGTGCAGCGTCCTAAGCCGAAATTTCCTGCTTCCGGTTGGCAATTTGCAAGAAGCTGTTGATGAGTTTGTCGAAAATTTCATTCCATGACAATGTCAAGGCAAATGCCCGGGATTTCTCCGCAAAGGTGCGGCGGAGGCTTTCCTGCTCCAGCAGCAGGCTCGTATAGTTGGCGAAAGATTCCGTATGCTTCGCTTCACATAAGAAACCGTTCACGCCATGTGTGACCAAATGCTGCACGCCTCCCGCCTTGGCCCCGATCACCGGCAAGCCCGACGACTGGGCCTCCAGCACAACGTTCCCGAAGGTCTCAGTCGGGGAAGGAAACAGGAACAGATCAGCCGAGGCATATACCTTGGACAAGGCTTCCCCTTCCAGAAAACCGGTCCAAGTAATTTGCGGGTGCTCCTTGGCCGACAGCGTCTGGAACAACGGACCGTTGCCCACGATCAAGAGATGCGTCTCCTGCTTAACATGCTCTGGCAAAGCATGGAACGTCTCCAGCACAATATGCACATCTTTCTCGGGCGCTACCCGCCCTACGTAGAGCAGGATGTTTTTCTCCTTGATATTGTATATCTCCCTGACGCTCCGCGATTGTTTGGCCGGTGAATAAAAGTGGTGGTTCACTCCCCTGCCCCAGATGTCGATGGAAGGATGGAAATTCCGGCTTAGCAGCTTCTCGCGTGTGCTCTCCGAAGGCACATAAACCCGATCGAAGGGCTGGTGAAACCACTGTAGATACTTCCAGATCCACTTGGTCAGAAACGTAGCGTGATAATAGGCCAAATAATCATCAAAGTGCGTGTGATAGGACGCAACCATCGGAATTTGATGTTTCTTCCCATAATGGAGACCGAACAGGCCCAAGTTAAAAGGCGTTGCAACATGTATCAAGGTCGGCTTGAACTCATCGAGTGTCTGCCGAATGTGAATCGGGTTCGGAATCGCCAAGCGGCAATCCGGATACAGCAGAAACGGGATGCTCATAAACCGTTCAATATGAGGCACCTTCGGTACTGGAGTTCGACCTTCCGGGACGAATAAGCGATACGCAATGCCTTTCGTATCCAGATAATTGGTGTAGCGCTTCAGCGTGCGGGCTACCCCATTCACCTCCGGGGCATATGTGTCTGAAAAAATCGCGATTCGCATCTTTTCACTCCTTTTATCCGTGATCGCATCATTGCCTGCTGTCCTCATGAATGCAACAGGTGACTCGGCTGCCGCTCATTGACGGCAGGGCGGCCAATGGAGTAATACTCCACCCCTGCCCGTTCAGCTTCCGCTAAAGCGTAGCAATTGCGCCCATCAAAGATAATCGTTTCCTTCAACGTCTCCTGGTTATATTGAAGTAGTGGAAAACTACGGATTTCATCCCATTCCGTAACGATAATGCTCGCTTCCGCCCAGTCCAGCGCCTCCTTCATGCTGCCTGCAAACCGTGCGCTTTCGAGAACCGGATTTCCTTTGGCCTGATTCACGATCGGATCATACACGATGAGCGAGGCGCCAGCCTTAAGCAGCTCCTTCATCATGACTAGCGATACAGCCTCCCGGATGTCATCGGTATTCGGTTTGAAGCTGAGGCCAAGGATAGCCACCCGAAGATTGCGCAGGGAGGAGAATCGCTGTTTCAATTTATCCAGCACCACATATGGGCGCTGCTCATTCACTATACTTACAGCCCGCAGCAGCTGCAGCTCGGACTGCGCAGACTCTGCCATATGCAGCAGCGCTCTGATATCCTTCGGAAAACAAGAGCCGCCATAACCAAGGCCCGCCTGTAAAAATGGTGAACCGATCCGCCGATCAAGCCCCATTCCATGGGCGACTGCATCCACATTGGCCCCCAGCTTCTCGCATAAATTCGCCATCTCGTTAATGTAGCTGATCTTCGTTGCCAGAAAAGCATTCGAGGCGTATTTAATCAGCTCCGCGCTTCGAGGATCGGTGCGAAAGACCGGCGTTCCAAACGGCTTGTGCAGCTCGGTAACGATGTCTGCGGCGCGGTCGCTGTCCGCACCAATGACGATCCGGTCCCCGTGATAGATATCGTGAATCGCCGAGCCTTCCCGCAGAAATTCAGGGTTGGATACGATGTCAAACGGGCAGTTTGTGTGCTGCTGAACCATCGCTCGCACCTGTTCATTCGTTCCGACCGGCACGGTGCTTTTGACCACAATGACGGTGTACTGCTCAATCGCTTTGGCGACTTCGAGCACCGCCTGCTCGATGTAGCTCACATCCACAGCTCCGTCCGGCCTGGATGGCGTTCCGACCGCTATACAGATGACATCCCGAAAGCGATATGCGTCTGTCGTGTCGGTGGTAAAGCGAAGACGCCCATTCTGTAAGTTGCGAACCATCAGCTGCTGGAGTCCAGGCTCGTAGAACGGCACTTCTCCCCTGCTAAGCTTCATGATTTTCGCGCTGTCGACATCTGTACAAATAACTTCATGACCGATCTCTGCGAAGGTCACGCCGGTCACTAAACCAACATAGCCAGTTCCAACCACGGTTATTTGCATGCGGCCCTCCTCCATTTCATTCAGGACTTGATGGATGCCATCCATCCTCCTGGTCGCCCTTTGCGTTTAGTGTATCAAGCGAATATTAAGGGACTGTACGGCTTTCATAAAATTTATAAATCCCGGCTTTAACTAAAATTTTACGAATGTTGGAAATTTATTTGATATAAACATGAGATCCATATTCCTACTTGAAATACAATCCGCATTTTGTTAAAGTAGACACAAGCTACTTTGCGATGCAAGGTAGCTGTTCACGAACCAGCTACCTGGTTATGCAAGTTACTTGGGAGGGCTCATGCCCCCGATGAAGGCCAGAGTGCCTTTTTATTTTCGCCACTATATGGTTATACAAGGTAGGTGAATAAGTTGTCGGTGCGAAGCCAGTTATTAAAGGGCATTCTGGAAGGGTGCATTCTCGCTGTCATATCCAAGGAAACGATATATGGCTATGAACTGACGATGAAACTCCGGGATATGCGGATCGAGGTTAGCGAAGGCTCGATTTATCCGATATTGCTACGTCTGCAGAAGGAACAGCTGATTGTTGGCGAGATGCGAGAATCGCCCAGCGGGCCCAACCGGAAGTATTACACTTTGACAGATAAAGGCGAAGAAGCGCTGCAACAATTTAGGATGCATTGGGATGCGCTCAAAGGCCCTGTCGATGAACTGATGCAAAAAGGAGGAGGAGCACATGCACACCAAAGATCTGATCGAGGAAAACAATAGAAAGCGCGAGCTGCTGAACGAGGAGAACGAAAAGTATTATACCGGCCTGCTGATCTACATTCGGACTTCATTTAATAGGTCTGAGCAAGAGACCGAAGAAATTCTGATGGAGGTGCTGGACCATCTGCTCGAAGCGCAGCAGAATGGCCGTACGGCAGAGGAAGTGTTCGGCAATGACCCGAAGGCGTATGCCCAGGAAATTGTCGGCGAACTCCCGACAGCCCTGCCCAAGGAAATGTTGAAGCTGGTGGCCATCGGCGGCTTTACCTTTCTCGGTATCTTTTTCTTTACCACCGGGCTGCTATCGACCATTCTTGGCTACGGCTTCAATCTGGGGAAATCGGTGTATGAGTTCCACACGGGAAGCTTGGCGGTAGGCGTCATTGCTTCGCTTCTTCTGGGCTGTCTATTTATTTACGGGCTGTTCGCATACATTCGCTGGTCCGCGTTTCGCAAGATCCATAAATGGAAGGAAATCGCCATCGCCTTCCTCGTTGGCGGGGGTGCATTCGGTCTGTTCGTTGCCGGCCTTTACTTCATGCCTTCATTCGGAACTCCGCGTGTCGTGATTCCTGTATACTGGTTAATAGGAATTGGTGCTGTACTCTATGGGGCTGGCCAGTGGCTAACGAAGAAGAAATGAGCGGCCTTAGCCGCCTTCTACCCAATGAAACAGCCACTCATCATGATCCATAATGGAAAGGAGCCGCAGAGATGAGCTTATACGTCCGTCCGATGATCAAGATCAGCGCCGCTGCCATTTCATCTGTGCTAACCAGTGCCGGGCTGGCATGGTACAGTTACACGCCGCCGGATGAAAGGGCGGCCGAGGTTGCATATTATTCCTTTGGAGGTATGTTTGCGATTCTGTTCCCCCCTGCCTTCTTCCTGTTCTTTATCTTTGGCGCCATTGTATCCTTATGGCTCGATCAGCGCATGAAAGGATATGCCAGGTGGACCGGTGTGAAGAAGGCGATTGTGATGATTTTCTCGTATGCAGTGATCGGCTTGATTGGGGGCCTGGCCGTTTCCCTTTCAATCTCGCAGTTCGGTTTCATGTATTACGGGATTCCAGGCGCGCTGCTGTTTTTGGCGGTGCAGAGCCTGCTGCAGGCAGGAGCAGCCAAGATAACGAGCAAGACTAACCCTCGTCACTGAGCCGGGCGGCAAGCCCCTGCATCGAAATGCAGGGGCTGTGCGCACCGTTATTCCTTTCACTTGCCCTGCTGTAATTACATGATCGCATTCCGATGCATGATCCGCTCTACAGGGTGCCGTACCGTCGGATGGCCGTCCTTTATGCCTTTACCAATAGCGATCAGCATGACATCCAAATAGCGGTCCGAAATATTTAACACCTCTTTCAATTTCCCCGAATCGAAGCCGGACATCGTGATTGTGTCTACCCCCGCTTCCTTGGCCAGCATAACAATTAACGCCGAAGCCTCCACCACCTGTTGTTGATGGTAAGCGCCCGGCAGAAACGCCGCTCGAAGTTTCGGGTCGTCAATGATGAGATATCGGGTCAAAGGGCTGGAGCCCGATCATCACATCCCGTGCGATCACTCCTAGGCTTGCCAGAAAGAAACTACCCGCTCCGTCCTTCACACGGATGGAGGAGCGGGGCAGCTTGAGAAGCACAACGCTTGATGGGCAGCAGTTGCCCGGGAAGGTCAACCGATCAGCGATAGGAGATGCGTAAGTCAGTAGCCTCGGCTCCGGATATCGTCTCACCTTCTCCCCCAAGCTCCAGCACCGCAACAATTCGCTCCTGCGGCAATACTCCCAGCCGCTTGCACCACAGCTCATCATATGTCCATGCCGGGATGCTGCGCCGTACCGGCCATTGCCTGTACTTGGCCAGCAATTGAAAGTTCTGAATCAAGCAGCACACGGCTGCGTAGTCCTCTTCCTGTTTGTGCAGATCCGCTTCCTCTTTCGCCACCACGACCAGGAACGCCTCCGCGTTGCTTGCGGAAGATGCTCGCCATTCGGCGGCTGTATCGCCTTCGCTCACATAGATAAAGCGCCACGGCTCTCGCATCCCATCGTTCGGCGCCCATACCGCCTCATTCAACACCTCCAGTACCGCTGCCGAGGAGATCCGGGCTTGATTCGCTCGAACGGCCGACCCTCTCATTCCCCCGCCGATTTCGGTCCATTTCTTCTCCGCGGGTGTTCTTCTCCGGGCTCTCGGTATTTTGTCAAAGTAACCCATGTTCAAGATGCCAGCCAACCTTTCCCCGTCCTGCAAACCGATCTCCTTGTAAAAAGACGCGCCATATACCATTGGATCCGTGTACCAGAACATGCCGAGCCCCTGCTCCCAGCCGAGCAATTGAAGGTTCTGCATGATGCTGCATACCGCGGCATAATGTTCATCTCGCGCCCGTTCATTCTCCCCCGGCTCCGCAATAAAGATCAGCTGAACAGGAACATCCATCGCTTGTTTGGTGATCATATCGACCATTTTCGCCGGAATAAGTTTGCCAAGACCGCTTTCCCTCACTTTAGCGACCATGCTCTCAGCAAGCCTGAGGCGGGATGCTTCTGTCCCGTAATAGATGCAGCGCCAGCAAGGTGCCGCCCCCTCGGCTTCGTATAAGCTCGCCGCCTCCTTCAGTAACGAGATGACGAGCTCTTGCGCGACCGGCGTCTCATTGTATTTCCGAATGGATCTTCGTTCCTTTATCGTTATGGCTGCAACCATTCCTGACCCCTCCTTCATCACATTGTTAC
The DNA here is from genome assembly GCF_002276395.1 of Paenibacillus sp. 7541. Lineage (NCBI taxonomy): Bacteria > Bacillati > Bacillota > Bacilli > Caryophanales > Paenibacillaceae > Paenibacillus > Paenibacillus sp. 7541. The sequence continues at coordinate 83,984 of NZ_NQLZ01000022.1, forward strand.
GTAGTAAACAAAATAGATAATCATCATGACGGCATAAAACGGATGATCCCCTATATAAAAGCGTCGATGAAAACAGCGTTGAATCAACCTATAATCGAGGCTTCCCCTTTCCAGTCCTAGGTCCCTTCTCTGTTTTTGTTTATAAGTAAACTATAATACTGTCAATGATCACGTGTCAAATCATTTTCCGGGTTGGTCATATCTGTGGGAATACAGCACCAGTAATTCAAAAGTCTTATAAAAAAAGGACCGTTTGATGATCACAGGAGGTTTAGCAAGCGAAATTGAGTGTTCAACTTGATTGTGATATATTAGTTTACATCCAAACAATACAAGAGCAGACGGAGTGGACGAGCCCTCCGCTCTTTACTTCTAATAAAAGGAGCCCAGCCCCATGAGCGCACCTGAAGGAATCAAGCGTTTGCTGTATGAACGTTTTCTCCATTTCACACATATCACCGATCCCATTTCCGCTGTCGAAATTGAGGAGTTTGCTGATCTTGCAAGGCAGCATGGGATCAGCTCATATCCAAGCAACGTCACAAGCGTCCACGTCCTGGACTGCATCGGCAACCATGAGCCGATCAACAATACGAATATTGCAGAGAAGATGAATTTATCCAAGGCCAGCATTACGAAGATCTGCACCCATCTGCTTAAGGAAGGATTTATTAAGCGAAGTCAATTGAAGGACAACAAGAAAGAGGTGTACTACAGCCTGACCCCGAAGGGAAGGCACATTTATGAAGTCCATGCGATCCTGCACCAGATGATGGAACAACGGTTTATCGAATTCATGGACTCTTTTTCGGAATCAGAGCTTCAAGCAGTGATCAAATTTCTCCAGTTCATGATCGACCATCATAAAGACGGCTTCATGAAAGGAAGCCAATAAGCGTAGCTGCGGAACGGCCGATCAATACTCTACCAGCACCTTTAACGGATGCTGGGTTCCATTGCCCAGCGCTTCAAAACACGGAATAAGCTGCTGGCTGCTGATTTTCATTTCATACAGGTCACGCAGCGTGGAATCATGCAACTTGAAATTGGCAAAATACCACTCGGCATGCTTTTGATAATCCCAGCCATCACTTGAACCGACAATTCGCAGCTCCTTCTCATAAAACGCCGGCTGCAACACAAATTCATCTCGATTTCCGTCGGACAGAATACAAATATGCCCCTCCTTCACCAACGCTCGCTGCAGCGTGGCAAAAGCGCGGTTGTAGGCCGAACATTCGAAGCCATAATCATACCGATCCGCAAGACATTCCTCCGGATCATGGAACACATTGGACGCCCCCAATCGAGCCGCCATCCTTCCTCTGGAACGATTCGGCTCCAGGACATCGACATGCCGGACATTCTGATATGCCTTCAGGAAATGAAGGGTTAATAGCCCCATCGTTCCCATGCCGGTAATCAGCACGCGATCATTCTCTTTAGGCTGAAGTTTCAGCACGCCCTTGGCGGCGTCGCACGACAATATGACGAGCAATGCATCGGCAGCCTCAATGCCTGGCGGCACGCGGATGGCTTTGTGCTCCTTCACCCTTTCATAATCTTTATGGCCGTAGAAGGCGACGACGCGGTCGCCAACGTTTAGCGAACGGACCGCTTCGCCAACCGCGATCACTTCACCGTAGCTTTCATATCCCGTCTCTTTCGGATAGCTGGATTGCGAATCCACGGCATGATGCCCCCGATATTGTGCGATTTCCGCTCCGATGCTGATGGACCCGGCCATCGTTTTAACGAGCACCTCGTCCTTCGAAAGCTCAGGCAATGGCTTACGCATCCACTGCAGTTTTCCCGCTTCAAGCAGTACAAGCCTTTGTTGCTCCATGTTTCCAGCCGCCCTTCGGTTATGTATTCGTCGTAGCGTGGCCCCTTCGTACTTGCCCGCTCCTAGCCGTTTCAATCCCCACCTCGCGCTTACCTACAACTTGCACGCACAGATACTTACACCACTCTAATTCGACATAAACCAACAACCTCCTGCCAATGACAGGAATGAAGCCAATAACATAAAAGCGGTATATCAGCTGACTTTCCAGCTCATATACCGCCATCCGGGCATGCTTCACGAATTACTGTTTCCTTACAGCACCTTGCTCAAAAACTCCTGCGTCCGCGGATGTTGCGGCTGGCCGAACAATGCCTCCGGCTCGCCTTCTTCGACGATTTTGCCACCATCCATAAACAGGATGCGATCGCCAACCTCGCGCGCAAAGCCCATTTCATGCGTGACGATCACCATCGTCATCCCGCCCTCAGCCAGCTTCTTCATAACCTCAAGCACCTCGCCCACCATTTCCGGATCCAGTGCTGATGTAGGCTCATCGAACAGCATGACATGCGGCTGCATCGCCAGCGCACGCGCAATCGCAATCCGCTGCTTCTGTCCACCGGACAGCTGCGATGGATAGGCGTCCTTCTTGTCCAGAAGGCCTACCCGTTTCAGCAGATCCTCGGCAATCACGACCGCGTCCTGGCGGCTCGTGCCCTTCACCTGCATCGGCGCCAGCGTAATGTTGTCCAGCACGCTTTTATGCGGGAACAGATTGAACTGCTGAAACACCATGCCCATTTTCTCGCGCGTCGCATTGATGTTGTGATTTTTGGCGGTAATCAGCTCGCCTTCGAACATAATCTCCCCGCTCGTCGGCTGCTCAAGCAGGTTCAGGCAGCGCAGAAACGTACTTTTTCCCGAACCGCTCGGACCGATCACAACGACAACTTCCCCCTGGGCGATTTCAACATCGATCCCTTTCAAAATATCCAGCTTGCCAAACGATTTATGGAGATTTTTAACGGTTATCACTTGCGCTCAACTTCCTTTCCCAGACACCGAGCAGCTTCGAAAGCACGAATGTCAGAATAAAGTAGATCATAGCGGCCACCAGCAGCGGATTTAGAGGCGCAAAGGTCGAACCGCGCAGGATCTGGGCCTGATACATAATGTCATATACCCCGATAAAGGATACAATCGAAGATTCCTTAATGATGACAACAAATTCGTTGCCGATTGCCGGCAGTATGCCCTTGATCGCCTGCGGCAGTACAATATGGCGCATCGCCTGCCGTTTCGTCATGCCGAGCGAGCGGGCCGCTTCCAGCTGACCGCGGTCTACGCCCTGAATACCTGCCCGGAAGATTTCCGCGAGATAGGCGGCACTGTTCAAGGACAGGGTAAGGATACCGGACTGGATTGGCGTAAAGGTAATGTTGAATGCCGATAGGCTGTAATGGATAATGAACAGCTGCACCAGCATCGGTGTGCCGCGCACAACTTCTATATAGGTAGTCGCAAGCAGCTTCACGACTTTCACCTTCGACATGCGCATCAGGGCGATGAACAGCCCGAGGATGAAACCGAACACAACGCCGAGTGCAGAGATCAGCAATGTGAACTGAATACCCTTCATATAATAGTCGCGGTATTTCCAGAAGAACTCGAACATATTCAGACTGTCCTTGGTCCGTCCGGCCGCGAGGTCACTGGCCTCATCGACAAATTTCTCAATGAGGTTGTCTTTCTTCAGCCGTTCCAGTGTCTGATTGATGCTGCTGAGCAGCTCATGGTTGCCTTTGCGGACACCGATCGCATATTCATCATTCTCGGCCGTCGGCTTGGCGTCCGTGATGACCATCGTTTCTTCGTTCATATTCGTTCTGGCAATCGGATACTCGGCTAGAACCGCATCCACCCGGCCCGATTCCAGCTGCAGCAGCAGATCCGGAATTTTATCCAGCGCCACGACGTTCGCCCCGGGAATCCCCTTGGCGATGTTCTCCTGGATCGAGGACTTCTGCACACCGATGCGCGCCCCTTCCAGTCCTTCCATCGTGTTGTACAGATGCTCCTCGCCTTTGCGGACGATGACCGATTGCTCAGCGGCATAATACGGGTCGGAGAAGTCGATGCTTCTTCTTCGCTCTTCGGTCGGGTTCATCCCCGAGATGACAAAATCCACCCGGCCGCTTGTCAGCTCCGGAAGCAGCGCGTCAAAGGACGTGTCCTTGATAATCAGCTCTGCACCAAGGTCCTTGGCAATTTCCTTCGCAATTTCGATGTCAAAGCCTACAATCGTATCGACACCGTCAATCTCTTTATGAAATTCGTAGGGTGCATAGTCTGCGCTTGTTATAAGGATGATCGTTTTCTTCTCACCCTCCGCTTGGACGATACTGCCCATCATCAGCAGCACGGCCATGAACAAGGTCAGCCCTATTGTCAGTTTGTTTCTCATATGTGCTACCTTCTCCTCTTAAAATATATTGCATCAGGACTTAACATGATCCTTACCTAAAAATCACAACTGGGCTATTATAAAACAGGATGCATGATTATGCAATGTAAGTCGCTCACTTTTCATAATCTTTCATAAAAAGTACATTTTTTGGGGAGTGCATATTCCGCTCCGGTCCGTTTCATCTTATGGAGAGCAGCAGCGCGTCTCGTCTAGAAGAGTTGCAGCACGCCTTACGAAATAGCTGAGCTAGTCAAGTTATTCGTTCCTCTGATTCTTAATCCGGTCGCTCGGTTATTTAATAGTCAAATCAGGATTTTGCAAAGTCCTGCAACACATCAGGAGGTGCAAGCCATGCTGCTTGAAGCGCTATATCATGTTCCTAGAGATAAATGGGCCTATGCCTATGATCCCGCTACCATTCATCTGCGGGTCCGTACCAGGAAGAACGACGTGGACTCCGTGGTTGCCATGACCGGTGACAAGTATGATTGGGAGCGAACCTACTTCGAGATTACGATGGAGAAAGCCGCCTCTGATGAAATGTTTGATTATTGGGAGTGCGCCGTTCGCCCCAAATACAAACGGTTATCCTACGGCTTCCGCATCCATGATGGCAAGGATACCGTATATATGGTCGACAGCGGCATCACATGGGATTATCCGCATCCTCCGGCCGGTTACTTCGAGTTCCCCTACATACATGAAATTGATGTATTCAAGGTGCCGGAGTGGGCCAAGGAAGCGGTATTCTACCAGATTATGACCGAGCGTTTCGCCAATGGCGATCCTGACAACGATCCGCCAGGCACGGAGGAATGGGGCGGGCAGCCTGCAGTCGACAACTATTTCGGAGGCGATCTGCAAGGGGTGCTTGATCATCTTGACGATCTGGTGGAGCTTGGCATCAACGCGATATACTTCACGCCTCTCTTCCGCTCTCCGTCCAACCATAAATACGACACCGTTGATTACAAACAGGTTGACCCACATTTCGGCGACAATGAGCTGCTGAAGCAGGTGGTCGACGCTTGCCATGAAAGAGGCATACGGGTCATGCTTGATGCGGTGTTCAATCACTGCAGCGAACAGTTCCCTCCGTTCCAGGATGTGCTGAAGCATGGGGAACAATCCAAATATGCGGACTGGTTTCATGTGAACAAATTCCCTTGTGAAGTGAAGGATGGCATCCCTACCTATGATACGTTCGGCTTCTTTGGCAATATGCCCAAATTTAATACGGCCAATCCGGAAGTGAAAGAGTACCTGCTGGACGTAGCGGAATATTGGATCAAGGAGATCAAGCTGGACGGCTGGCGGCTCGATGTTGCCAACGAGATTGATCATCATTTCTGGCGGGAGTTTCGGCAAATTGTCAAGAGCGCCAACCCGGACGCCTACATCGTGGGCGAAGTGTGGTCCGACTCCCTGAACTGGCTGCTCGGCGACCAATTCGATTCGGTCATGAACTATCCGTTCGCCGACAAGGTGCTCGAATTCTTCAATGGCAATATGGACGGACTGACCTTCGCCAATCAGATCGGCGGGCTGCTGATGCGTTATCCGCAGCAGACGAATGAAGTCGTATTTAACCTGCTGTGCAGCCATGACACCCCAAGGCTGCTCACCCGGCTTGGCGAGGACAAGCGGCGGATGAAGCTGTCGGTGGTATTCCTGTTCACCTTTATGGGCACGCCGTGTATCTTCTACGGCGATGAAGTCGGGCTGTCGGGCGATGGCGATCCGGACTGCAGACAGTGCATGGAGTGGGACCCGGAGAAGCAGGATCGGGATCTGTACGATTTTTACCGGATGATGATCAGCCTGCGCAAGAACTTCCCGGCGCTGCGTCAAGGCCGCTTCCGCTTCCTCCAGGCGAACCGGAACGATCCATCCATCGTCTATGAGCGGGCGGATGACCAGTATCACTTCATTATCTGGATGAACAACAGCGAAGAGAAGCGCACCTTGTCCCATCCCATTGTAACGACCGATTGGTATGATGCTCTCCTAGATGAGCCGGTCAAGCCTGTGGACGGCACGATGCACATTGAACTGGAGCCATACGGATATCGCATCCTTTGCCGCAAGCTGAAGTCCAGCTGATTCCCCTTCACAGCTGTGTATAGGTACAAAAATTAAATGAACTGAGACTTCCCAAAAGTAATCTTCAGACCTTTCTTGACGAAGTACGCCCCGATGATTTCTGCCTGAGCAGGAGTCACCGGGGCGTTATTCTTATCGTTTAGAGGACAATCGCTGTATCATCGCTTAAGTCCCATTGTCCCTTCTGTCACGATATGCTGTGTACACGGCGGTAAATATCCACATACTGCCCCGCCGATACGAGCCAGCTGTAATCGCCGTTCATCGCGTTTTTGCTTACTTTCCGCCAATGCTCCGGCTGGCGGTAGAACGAGGCGGCACGGCGGATCGTATACATCATGTCATGCGCGTTGTATGCGGCAAACGTGAAGCCGTTCCCTTCGCCGGTAAATTCGTTATACGGCTGCACCGTATCGTTCAGGCCGCCCGTCTCTCTTACGATCGGGACGCTGCCATAACGCATCGCAATCAATTGACTGATGCCGCATGGCTCGAATTTGGAAGGCATCAGGAACAGATCGCTGCCGGCATAGAAGCGACGGGATAATCCTTCGCTGAACCGAATTTGGGCGGACATTTTGTTCGGATACCGATTGGCTGCTTCCCTGAACCAGTGCTCATACGAAGGATCGCCCGTGCCAAGCACCACGAACTGAATGTCATCATAATACAGCAGCTCGTCAAGGACGCGGATGACCAGTTCCAGCCCTTTCGAATCGACAAGGCGGGAGACCATCGCCATCATCGGCACATGGGGAGCGACCGGCAGATTCAGCTCCTGCTGAAGCTCGATTTTGTTCTGCATTTTTTTATCCAGACTGCTCCGGTACTTCACGGCAATATGCGGATCACGGTTCGGATTATAACTCTTCGTATCAATACCGTTCACAATCCCGCTCAGCCTTTCGCCCTGCGCGGACAGCAGGCCGTCGAGGCCGTAGCCGTAATAGGCGGTTTGGATTTCCCGTGCATAAGTCGGACTGACGGTTGTCACATGATCGGCGTAGACGATGCCCGCTTTCATAAAGTTCAGATTACCGTAATACTCCACGCCTTCCGCATGGAAATGGCGGCTGTGAATCCCGAGCAGGTCCACAAGGACCTCGTACGGATAAACCCCCTGATACAGAAGGTTATGTATCGTAAATACGGTTTTAATCTCAGCATAATAAGGATCATGGCGGTATCCATCATGCAGCAGCAGCGGAATCATAGCCGTATGCCAATCATGACAATGCAGCACATCCGGCTTCAGGCCGATAACCGGCAGCAGGTCCAGAATCGCCCGGTTCAGGAAGGAGAATCGTTCGCCGTCATCCATGTAGCCATAGATACCATCTCGCCCGAAGTAATATTCATTGTCTACAAAATAGACCGGCACCCCTTCCCAAATGATCCGGCTGACCCCGCAGTACTGCTGTCTCCAGCCGATCTGCACCTTGGTCTCGCCAATAAACTCCATTTGGCTTCGATATTCCTCCGGAATTCCCCGGTACTTCGGCACGATAACGCTGACGTCCACCCCAGCTTCCTGGAGCGCTTTGGGCAGCGCGCCGATCACATCGGCCAGACCGCCCGTTTTAATAAACGGCACACACTCCGAAGCGGCAAACAACACCTTCATATTATCTTTGGATTCAGACATGCTCTCTTCTCCCTCCGTCCATTTCATTGGATTACAGTCGTTTGGTTTTCTCTGTCTGTGATGAAGCTTGACGTGCCGCAGACCGTTTAGCGCTGCTGCGCCGCTGCGGGCTCTTCTTCTTCAGCATGACAATGCTAAGCGGCGGAAGTGCAATTTCCACGCTGCATGGCTGATCGTGCCACGACAGCTTCTCTGTATGCAGCGGTTTCGGGTTCAGCATCCCTTCCCCGCCATAATCGCGGTGGTCGGAATTCAGCACCTCGACATATTCCCCTGTGCGCGGCATGCCAATCCGGTACCGCTCATAAGCATGCGGCTGGAAATTGATGACCACAATCAGCGTGTCACCGGCTCGTTTCCCTTTCCTCATATATATAATCACGCCCTGCTCCGCATTGTCTGCGTTGATCCACTCGAAGCCTTCCCAGCTGTGATCCAGCTCCCACAAGGCGCGCTCCTGCTGATACAGCTTATTCAGCGCCGCGGTATAGGCAAGCTGCCGGCGATGGCTGTCATAATCGAGCAGAAACCAATCCAGCTGATCCTGGTCCTTCCACTCGATGAACTGACCGAATTCAGCGCCCATGAAGGTCAGCTTCTTGCCTGGCTGCGTAATCTGGTACCCAAGCAGCAGACGCAAGCCTGCAAATTTCTGCTCATAGGTGCCGGGCATCTTGTTCAAGAGCGAGCGTTTGCCGTGAACGACCTCATCATGAGACAGCGGAAGCGCGAAATTTTCCGAGTAGGCGTAACACATCGGGAACGTCAGCAGGTGATGCTTCTCATGCCGGGCCCCGAAATCAAGCTCCATATACTTCAGCGTATCGTTCATCCAGCCCATGTTCCATTTGTAGTTGAAGCCCAGACCGCCCTCATGCGACGGAGCCGTCACGCCGGGCCAGGCGCTCGATTCCTCGGCCATCATCAAGGCGTTCGGGTAATAATGAAACACCGTTTTGTTCAACGTTTGCAGAAAGGCGACCGCTTCCGTATTGTCAAGACCTCCCTGCGCGTTTCGGATGTACTGTCCTTCTCTTTTCTCAAAATCAAGCCGGATCATGCTCGTTACCGCATCCACCCGCAGACCGTCAATATGATACATTTCCATCCAGAATATGGCGTTTGAGACGAGGAATGAGACCACTTCAGGCTTGGAATAATCAAAAGAAAGCGTTCCCCAGCCCGGCTTTTCTGCCTTTAACGGATCTGCGTATTCATACAGCGGCGAACCATCAAACAAGCGGAGTCCGTGCGCATCCTTGGCAAAGTGGGCAGGCACCCAGTCCAGAATCACCCCGATGCCGGCCTGATGGAGACGGTCGACCAGATACATGAAGTCATGCGGGCTGCCATAGCGGCTTGTCACGGCATACAGACCGGTTTCCTGATAGCCCCAGGACAGATCGTAAGGATGCTCGGCAAGCGGCATCAATTCTACATGGGTGTAATTCATCTCCAGCACATAAGGCACCAGCAAATCAGCCAGCTCACGATATGTATAAAAGGAGCCGTCCGCCTTCTGACGCCATGTGCCGACATGCAGCTCGTAGATGTTCATCGGTTTGGCATAAGGAGCTCTTCGCTTGCGCCGCCACGCGGCATCGTTCCAGTTGTACCCGCTTAGATCTGTCACGACAGACGCGGTATTCGGTCTCACTTCGGCGTGAAAAGCATACGGATCTGCCTTCAGGAAGGACGCCCCATGCTGGTCGGTGATGTGATATTTGTACAAATTCCCAGCCTGAAGCCCCGGAAAAAAACGACTCCAGATCCCGGATTGGGGCATCCTATATAACGTGTCTTGCGAGCCGTCCCAACCGTTCCAGTCCCCTGCGACCCCGACCTGCCTTGCGCAGGGGGCCCAGACGGTAAAGCGTACTCCCTCTTCTCCGTTTTCCCTTGCAGGGTGTGCGCCCATCCAGCGATAGCTGTGAAATGAAGTTCCTTCATGGAATAAGTACACTTGTTCAGGAGTTATGCTTCCTTCCCTGACTTCTTGAGCATTCAATACTTATCACCTGCTTCGGCATAAAATTACAGTTATTAATGCTATTAACCCATTTTAACCAGCTTGAAAATAACAAAACATCTTTTGCTTCCCATCTCACGAAACACCAATACAGCAGTGTAAATTTTCATTTCAATATTTCAATATAATCGTTTCAAACCCCGAGCATGTCGGTTATGTAAGTATCAACGTTGAAAAAAATTGGGAGGGAAACGTGATGAAGAGAAAAGACTGCATCGCTATGCTTCTGGCCGGAGGTGAAGGCAAGAGATTGGCACCTCTGACCTCTAAGCTGGCAAAACCTGCTGTACCTTTCGGCGGGCATTACCGGATTATCGATTTTCCTCTCAGCAATTGCGTGAATTCCGGCATTGACACGGTGGGAGTATTAACTCAATATGAGGCAGATTCACTGCACAGACATATCGGGGAAGGCGATCCTTGGGGTCTGACACGCAGCGGCAGAGACGGGATTTCACTGCTGCCTTCGTATGACACAGACCAGAAGGAATATCTTGGTACGGCAGATGCTATTTATAAAAATATGAAATATATCGATGAACAGAATCCGGAGCATGTGCTCGTGTTGTCCGGAGATCACATTTACCATATGGATTACAGGCAGATGCTTGATAATCATAAGAACAGCGGGGCATCGGCCACCATTTCGGTGATGGAAGTGCCATGGGAGGATGCGAGCCGATTCGGTGTCATGAGTGTGGATGATTCCCTGACGATTACCGAATTCGCCGAGAAGCCGGCAGAGCCGGAGAGCAACCTTGCCTCGATGGGCATATACTTGTTCCGGTGGGATTACTTGAAGCGATATTTGATGGAGGATGCGCAAGATCCGCAGTCCAGCCATGATTTCGGGAAGGATGTCATTCCGAAAATGCTGGCGGGCAACGAGCCTCTTCTCGCCTACCGCTTCCAGGGCTACTGGCGTGATGTCGGTACCGTTCAGAGCTTGTGGGAGGCCCACATGGACGTCCTGAGAGGACGTGAGCTTGTGCTGGAACGTCAGGATTGGCCGATGTTCACACGTCCATGGCTGACCAGAGCGACGGCGGCCCGCGCCAGAATGACGGATTATGCCGACTGCCTCATCCACGATCAATGCACCTTTGAAGGCAAAGCCAGAAGCTCGGTCATCTTCTGCGGTGCCGAGATCGGCAAATATTCCTTGGTGAAGGACAGCGTCGTTATGCCAAACGCCAAAATCGGCAAGGCTGCTCACATCGAGCATGCCATTATCGGCGAGGGCGCTGTGATCAAGGATGGTGCGGTTGTGCAGGGATCACCCGGCCATGTTGTCGTGGTTGGTCCATACGAGACCGTGCTGCCGAAACCGACCGTGCGCACACAGCCTGCGCGTCTGCTGCAGGATGTTTACGAGAAAGGACGGCTTCGCGCCAACGTATCTTCTTCTTGATTCAAATGAATACGAAAGGGGCATCCCAAGGTGTTGTGTCAGCCTGGGATGCCCCTTTTTCTCATGATGGGAGAGCTTATGCTATTGTTGTTCACGCGAGCGGATGATGCGGATTCATGGCCTCTGCCCCGAATTCAGCATCTTCGCCCTGCGCCCCGGGAGGTTCACCCTCCGGCAGCGGCAGGCGAACCATCACCGAGGTTCCTTCGCCGAGGACGCTCTCCATCTCCATCGAGCCGTGGTGGAGCTCCACCAGCTGCTGTGTAATCGCCAGTCCCAGCCCTGTTCCGCCATTAAGCGGATTGACCTGGAAGAAGCGATCCTTCACGCGCCGGAGATGCTCCTCGGAGATGCCAATGCCTTGGTCGCGCACCGTCACGGTCACAAACTTCTCCTCCATTGTGAAGGATAGCGTGATGACGCCGTTCTCGTGGGAGAATTTGACCGCATTGTCGACGATATTGAGGAAAATCTGCTTCAACCGGTTGGCGTCGCCGTGTATGACCGGCTTTTCCTCCGATTCGAGCAATATTTTGACCCCTTTCTGCTCGGCCTTGGCCCACAGGTTCAGTATAATCTCCTGCAGCAGCTCCTTGAGATTGACGCTGCTCATGACAAGCTTCATCTCGTTCTGCTGCAGCTTCGCGAAGTCCAGCAGCTCCTCCACAAGACCGATCAGCCGGTCCGTTTCCTTCGTGATGATCTGCATCCCCAGCTTCGTTTCCTCTGGGTCGTAGCCGCCCACATTCAACGTCTCGCTCCACCCTTTAATACTTGTGAGCGGGGTTCTAAGCTCGTGGGAGATCGATGAGATAAAGTCATCCTTCACCTGATTGCTTCGCACGATTTCCTGTGCCATATAGTTCAGCGTCGAGGAGAGTTCTCCCAGTTCATAGCGATAATCGCCCTTGATGCGAACATCGAATTTCCCCTTCGCCATCTGGGCGGAGACGGTCGTTATATTGTTGATCGGCTTCACAATCGAATTCGCCAGACCGATGCTGAAAGCCAGCACCGTGGCCAGTACTGCCGCACCGATGCTGATCGCAAATAGCGTGATGTTCATCAGTTTGTTGTTCATTTTCTCCAGCGAGGTGACATAGCGAAGCACATATTGATCCTCCCCGCCCTGAACGAGCTGGGACACCGCCATCACGATCTGCCCCGTACCCGGATCTCGCCCCACCCACCGGCTGGTGTCCCCTGCCAGCGCCTGGGTGAAATCACTGGACGCAATCGTCTGCTGAGTGTCAAAGCCGGTCGAGGTGGTCAGCACCCGGCCGGATGTATTCACGATTTGAAGCTCGGTATTATCCAGATCGAAATGTCTCAACATTTCTCCCAGCTGATTCACGTTATCCGAATTCGGCAGCCGGAACGGCTGATAGAAGTCGTTGGCCAGCCGAATATGGTTTTGGATATGATTGTATACCGTATCATAATAGTATGTTCGTATCGCGATGAGAAAGATAATCTCAACCAGCAGCAGCGCCATAAACACTACCAGAAAATAGTGCAGCACAATCTGCCGCTTTATGCCTTTTTTGATCATTGTCCCTGACCCTTCCATTTATAGCCGTGTCCCCATACCGTCTGGAGAAATTCCGGCTCGGAAGGATTTTCTTCGATTTTTTGACGCAACCGTCGGATGTTCACATCCACAATTTTGGGATCGCCCATATATTCCTTGCCCCACACATGGTCGAGCAGCACATCCCGGCTAAGCGGCGTATTTTCTTTCTCGAAAAAGAACTGAACGAGCGAAAACTCGGTTGGCGTCAGCTCGATCAGCTTCCCGTTCTTCTTGAACTGCTTGGTGATCAGATCCAGCGAGAACGGTCCGGACTGGAAGGATACTTTCGCGGCTCCGGCCCGCTGCACATTGACCCGGCGCAGCAGCGACTGGATGCGCGCGATCAGCTCGGTCGGGCTGAACGGCTTGCTGACATGGTCGTCAGCGCCGACGGACAGCGCATAGACTTTATCCTGCTCCTGCACCTTGGCGGTCAAGAAGATGATGCCGAGCCGTTCGTTCGTTTCCCGAATTCTGCGGCACACTTCAAATCCGTCAATGCCCGGCACCATGACGTCCAGGAGTGCAATGTCGATATCCGGCGTTGACTGCAGCATCGACAGCGCTTCGTTGCCGTTGCCGGTCTCCAGCACATCAAAGCCGTTTCGCTTCAGATTGATGACTATAAAACTGCGAATCGATTCTTCGTCTTCAAGGATGAGCACTTTACTCAAGATTTAGTTCCCCTTTCTTTCGATAGGAGCCACATTGTTGCTTGGCTTATTCTCTTTTTTGGTAAACTTCAAATCCCCGTGGCTGCGGTAGGCAATGACCCGGTTCTTATCTCTGATCAGCACGTTCCAGCCCGGATCTGCTTCAGCCCACTGGGTCATGTTGAAGAATTGAATTTCCGCGACCGACTCCCCCGTCTCCGTCTTAACAAAGTTCAAATAACTTTCCTTGTTGGATTCCGGCGTGATCGTAATCTGGTTGTAGAGCTCCTCCGGAAAATTCAAATAGAAACGGTTGTTGATATCATGATAACGCTGCAGCACGAAGTTCAATGTGCCTTTTTTGCCTTCCTCGGACAGCTCCCCGTCCCACTGATAATACGTAGTGAAATACGGAATTTCCTCATACAGCCTGCTTTCCCATCCGACCGGCGTCTCCGGCACCCCGATCTCCAGAATGCCATCGCCGTTAATATCCTCGCTATCGATCGGAAACGGCTTATAGGTCATCGAGTCATCCTTAATGACATCGATAAACTTGTTGTCCTCCATAATGATCAGCTTGGTAAAGGAATCATTCGAGGATACGAGCGTATCCAGTATAATCCCTTCTTTATCCTCCGCCACTTCTCCTGCGACAATATTGTAATAACTCTCCACGTTGGACCCAAGGTCCAGCCGGTCGATTTCACTAAACGTCTTATCGAAGATGTTATATTGATACGTCACAATATAGGACAGTTCGTTCTTCTGGAGGGATACAACCGTAAGATCGTTGGCGCCGTCTCCGTTCATATCTCCGATCTCAAAGTGCGTATAAGGAAGAGGAACCAGCTTCTCCAGCGCATCGCCTGTAAACTGATAGACGATCAGCCCGTTTTGCAGTTCCCTGTCCCCGCGCGAGAAACCGGCCACAATCTCATAATTGCCGTCGTTGGTCAGGTCCACGAAATCGAATGATTCCAGTACGGTCCCTTCCCCGTCAAAATTCAGCTTCTTTACCCAGGTGTCGCCCTGCTGCTGCAAAATCATACCGTGCACCTGAATCTCTTCATCCGGCGTCTGGTAGAAGACCACCGCCTCAAGAATGCCGTCATTGTTCAGATCCTCGATCCGGATCTGACTGCTGTCCGTATCGCTGCGCGGCCTCAGAATCGATGCCCCTGTTGGAAGCTGAGACTGGATCACCCCGTTAAGCGAAGCTTTGTCCGCAGGCAAATCCGGCGTTTTAATCAAGGATATCGGGTCCTCAATGAAGGAGCAGCCGCTCAGCATGATGACGAGCAGCAAAGAAGACAGAGCCTGCACTATTTTGTGTCTCAATCCTTATCAACTCATTTCTATTATAAGCGCCATTGTGGGCGACTATGGTTTTACAGCCTGGCTTTCTCGCCATGTGTCAGCCTTCTGCCGGTGACATCCACCACAATTTGACCATCGGCCAGCCCGATGATACGGGTGCAGAATTTCTCGGCCAGCTCGATCGGAATGACCGTGATGACCGTCAAACGTTCCTCCTCGCATAGCGATTTCAACGTCTTCAGAACATGCTCGGCAGAGCCCGGATCAAGTCCCATCACCGGCTCATCAGCCAGAATGACCTTCGCGCCATGCACAAGGGCACGGGCAATCGCGATGCGCTGCTTCTCTCCCCCGCTCAGCTCTCCGGCCTTGCGATGCGCTTTGTCAAGCAGCCCCAGATGCTCAATCGTATCCATCGCTCCCATATAATCATCGGAACGGACCATGCCGGTCACCATCCGCCACCATGGCGTCTGACTCGCTTGTCCGATCAGTACGTTCTTCAGCGCGGTCCGGTTCACATTGAGCGTCGGATTCTGCTCGAGATATGCCCACTCCCTCTTGATTGTCCGTTTCCCCGAGGGATTCATCATATCTTCTCCGTCAATGAGCAATTTGCCGCCGTCCCATCGTTCCTTCATCGCGAGGCAGCCCATCATCAGACTTTTCCCGCTTCCGCTGGCACCGATCAATCCGATCATTTCCCCGGTTTCCATCTGGAAGCTGATATCTTTGAGCACAGGGGTTCTATCAGGTCCAACTGTCTTCTTAAGCCGTTCCACTTTGATCATCTATTCGTCTCTCCCGTCAAGTGCATATTCCTACTCTCTAGTTTAGAAGAAAGCGGCGGCAAATTCCATGAGAACACACGTTCCCTTCGGTGCCGTGCCCTCTTGATATACCAGTAGATGCAGCCGACAAGAGACTCTATAGCGATTCTTGATCCGCGGTTGATTTCTTTACCTTAAATAATATGCCGGTACATGCGAATAAAATGTATAGTCCGCCAAGAAGTACAAACATGCCGCCATTCCAGCCGGTCCCGAGGATCGCCCCGCCTGCGTTCGGTCCGGCGATACTGCCGGCATTGAAGTGAAACGAAGCCACCACATTGGCTGCAGGCAGCAGCGTGCGCGGCAAAATATCTGCCGCATAGGCAAGTCCGAGCGAGAAGAAGGAACCGACGAATCCGCCGGCGATCGTCAGCAGAACCAGCGTCATCCAAAAACTCGTGCCCGCCAGCGGTATAAGCAGGAAGCAGAGTCCCCCGGTAATACCGGCGAACGTCAGCACCCGTTTGCGGCCGAACCGGTCGCTCCACATGCCGAGCGGAAGCTGCAGCAGCAATCCGCCAATGCCGACAAAAGGCAGCAGCGCCGCGATCTGCTCTACCGTAAACCCGGTGCGCAGGCCATATACCGGGAAACTGCTGTTAATGCCCGACTCCATATATCCATACAGAAACGCCGGAATTAACGCATACCAGGCCAGCCGATAGCTGGTGCGGTATCTTCCTCCTCCGGCCGTCTCCGTGCCCTGGCTCCGCTCCGGCTTCAGATCCGGCAGCTTAAACAGCACCACAACCAGCAGCAGCAAGAACAGAACTGCCAAAATAATAAACGGTACGGCCTCCCCGTATTTCAGCAGGGAGATGCCAAGCGGACCGATGCTGAATCCGATCCCGTAGGACATGCCGTAGAACGATATGCTTCGCCCGCGGTTCTCCGGCGTTGACATCATCAGAATCCACAGCTGTGACGCATAATGCAGCGCGCTGTCCCCGATACCAACCAGCAAGCGCAGCACGAACCATAGCGCAACGCTTGGGATTAACGGAAAAGCAAGCAGCGAGAGCATCACCAGCACAAGACCGGCGGCAATCAGTTTCTTGAAACCTACCCAGCCGAGCACCCGCTCGGCCACCAGCGTCATGGCGAAGGAGCCGACATACAGCGCCGCCGCGTTCAGTCCGTTCATCGTGGACGATATGCCCATCCGCTCCAGAAATATGGCCAGGACCGGAAGCAGCAGGCCTTGACTTAGACCTGCAGCAATCACAACCCCTATAAGTATAAAATAATGAATGTTCCCCTGCCGGGTATGTCCAGCTTGTGTCACGAACCACGCTTCCCCCTCTGTCATAAAAGCAAATAATCAAACAGCCAAATGAACATTATAGTGGACAACCCCATTCGATACAAGCCATAATAATTACAATGCCATCACTTGGGAGGGTACTTATTCATGACATATAAAGTTCATATCGATGTATCCACAGTATACGAGCTGGTCAGCAGCTTTATGGTATATGCAACAAGGAAGTGGACGGACAATCTGGACATTGGCAAACAGCTCATTACGCGAATGGATGCCTGTCTGCCCCAGCCGGTGCGCGTGCAAATGGGCGAAGCGCGCTTCTGGCCGCTGGCCGATTATGATGTGCTGTACGCCATCGTTATGCTGAGAGGAGAGCATGATGAGATTCCGGACTTTCTGCACTGGCTGGAAACCTCATCCTCCGATGAGCTGCATCGCCTGCTCGCCGAGCATATTTCCTGGCTGACGGCGGATGAAACGAACCGAATTCGCACAAGCTATACACCGCTATTAAAACTGTGGCACGAGCATTATTTTGCCGAAGTAGAGAGCGATCTTCGCCCCCTGCTGCAAGAGGATGCCGAAGAGAAGCAGCTGCTCTTGACGAAGATGGATCCGGAAAACTTGATCGAATATGCCTCCAGCGGTGTCATTCTCGATCACGTGCCGCAGACAAACGTTACGCTGTTTCCAGGCACTCACTTTCGGCCGATCAACACATACTGCTTCTATGACAATCTGATTCTGCTCCAGTATCCGATTGATATTCCCGAAGAAGACGAGGATGAGCCGCCTGTCGTGCTGCTGCGCATGACCGAAGCGCTGGCGGATCCGGAGCGGCTGAAGCTGCTGCGCTATATCGCCGATGAGCCGAAGGCCGTATCGGAGATGGCGGTCGAGCTTGGACAGCCCTACGAAACGCTGATGCACCATCTGATGATTCTAAGAGCGGCAGGACTGCTTCGATCCCATCTGAAATCCGAGAATAACGAACGATTCAGCCTGCGGCCGGACGGCGCGTCAGAGCTGCAGATGTTCCTGGAGAATTATATTCGTCTGTCCTAAAAGGTGGTGTGCTGGGCCTGTCACCGATAAGAGGATGAAGCAATTTTATATTTTCCTGCACCGAGAAGGAGATCACTTATGAACCAACAATCACAGCATCTTATCTTTGATTTGGATGATACATTGATTCATTGCAATAAATATTTCGAGCTTGTTCTGGGAGAATATTTCGAGCAGATGACCGCCTGGTTTGAGCCGTACGGGCTTACCACCGAACTGGTTCGCGCCAAGCAGATCGAAATCGATGTGGCCGGCGTGAACAAGGTGGGCTTCGCCAGCGTGAACTTTCCTGAGTCGCTCATTGCCACCTACCGCTTCTTCAGCGAACAATACGGACGCGAGTTGAACGAGGAAGAAGAGAAGCAGCTGTTCTCGCTCGGAATGAGCGTGTATGAACAGGAAGTTGAGGCTTATCCCGGGATGGTCGAAACGCTGGAGCGGCTTCGCGGCGAAGGTCATCACCTGTATCTGTATACCGGCGGGGAAGCTCGGATCCAGCAGCGCAAGATTGAGCAGATGAAGCTTGCCGATTATTTTGACGATCGTATCTATATTCGCCAGCACAAAAACGTAGAAGCGCTTGAGAACATTCTCACGCTGAAGCATTTCGATCGCCATTGCACCTGGATGATCGGCAATTCGTTGCGTACCGATGTTATGCCTGCCCTGTCGGCCGGCATCAACTGCATCTATATCGAGCAAAAGCTGGAATGGGAATACAACCTCGTTGAAATCAACGTCAAGCCGCATCATGTGCTGTACACCGTATCCGCCCTGACCGAAGTGCCGGAGGTCATCCACAACCACCTCACGTAGTACCTGTCGTCATTGAGGCATCGCCTAACGCTGCCTCAAGCGAACATCTACTCCAGGGGTTTGGAATGGAAGACGTAACGCTGGCGTGAGAAGCAAGCAGCACCTATATAGCTATACCAACTGTCAGCGCAAACAGGGCTGCCTGAAAGGTCATTGCACATTGACCGATCGGCAGCCCTGTTGTATGCGTGCTGTTCAGTGTTGATCACACTCGACAAGCGAGCGGATGAATGAATGGAGCACAGGATGAACCCGTACGTGCGCACGATTTACCGCGCAGCTTCATTTGCTGCCTCTGGCTGCAGTGCCAGCTTGCCATCCCCGGTAGCGCTTAGTACAATCCGCGCCTTATATGAAGATCCGTCCTCCCGCTTGAACGACAGCAGCTGTGTTTTCCCTTGGGACAGCAGCGATTTCAGCATCGGATGCGAAATTTTTTTGCCGGCAAACTCCTTCCAGATGACAAATCCGCAGCCCTGCTTGAAGTGCGTGCAGCCATAGCCCTTGCGGCCCTCGATAATCTGACCGCCGCAGCCCGGCTTCGGGCAGATGCCGAAGGTCTCTCTTGCCGCAGGAGGCACCGGCTTGCTTGCAGCAGACAATCTGGTATCCTGCATACGTTCTGCTTGACCACGTAATTGCCCTTGTGCAGATCCTTGAATACGAGCTTGTTCCCGTACCTGTCCGGTATCCTGACCAGGACCAGCATCGTTCGTTCGCGTCGTGCGGCCCTTGGCCGTACCCGAGCCCGCAGTCGATGCGGCTTTACCGCCTCTGCCTCCGGCACGCCCCTTGCCTTTCGCGCGATCCTTCTCCGATTCAAACATCGACGGCGGGGCAGGTCTTTGCGTCGACACCTTGCTGATGATCGAAAGTGTAAACTTCTGCACATTGTGCATGAAATGTTCCGCAGACGCTTCCCCTTTGGAAATCTGGTTCAGCCTCCGCTCCCATTGCCCGGTCATCTCCGGTGACGCCAACAGCTCGACGCCTGCATGCCGGATCAGCTCCACCGCGGATCTCCCTTTTTGGGTCACGGTGATCCGTTTGCCCTGCATCGTAATATAGCCAACCTTCTTCAGCCGCTCAATCGTGGCTGCACGGGTTGCCGGCGTGCCGAGCCCGCTCTCCTTCATCGCATCGCGAAGCTCTTCGTTTTCAATCGATTTGCCCGCGCTTTCCATCGCTTTCAGCAGCGTCCCCTCCGTATAACTTTTGGGCGGCTGGGTGGCCTTCTCCTTTACTTCGGAGCGCTTGCACTGAACCGGAAGCTCCGGCTGGATCACAAACGGGCGATCATTCCATTCCAGCGTTTCTTCCTCCTCATCCTCTTTGCCTTTCTTGGATGATTTGGACCGCTTCTTCTCCTTCTCCCCCTGCTCCTTCTCCAACAGCACCTTCCAGCCGAGAGACAGCAGCTCCTTGATGTTGGTCTTGAAGGTCTCCTCTTCCACCTCTGTCATAACCGTATGCTGCTTATACATCGCCGGCGGGTAGAAATGGGACAGAAAACGGATGATGATCAGATCATAAATCTGCTGCTCTTCCTTGCTCAACGTGCCCGGACGCTTCAGCGTCGGCAGAATTGCATGGTGATCCTCGACCCGCTGCGGATTGCAGACCGCCCTGTTGTTTTTATGTACCCGGCCCGGCTCTGCCGCTTCCGCCATCTCCTTATACGGTGTCGATTTCAGCATGTGCAGCGCTTTATGCATCCCGTCGATATTCTGTTCGTTTACATAGTTGGAGTTCGTACGGGGATAAGAGATCACTTTATGCCGCTCATACAGCGCTTGGGCAATGTCCAGCGTTTTTTTCGCGGAATAGCCGAACTTCGCGTTCGCTTCACGCTGAAGCAAGGTTAGATCATACAGCTTGAACGGATATTCCTTCGTCTCCTTGACTTCATACTTTGCAACTCTTCCGGTTTTCCCCTTCACCTTGCCTGCAATCTCATCGGCCTTCTCCTTCGAAGTCAGCCGCTCTCCCTGCCAGGTTCCTGCATACTCCAGTTCATCCTGCTGGAACAACGCCTTCACATCGTAAAAGGTCTGCGACTCAAACGCCTCAATCTCTTTCTCACGGTCATAGATCAGCGCCAGAACCGGAGTCTGCACCCGGCCCACGGACAGGAGCGTATGATGCTTGGTAGTAAACGCGCGGGATGCATTCATGCCGATCAGCCAATCCGCTTCGCTGCGCGCTCTTGCCGCTTGGGTCAGATATTCAAATTCCGCGCCATCTCTCAGCTCGGCAAAGCCTTTGGCGATGCTTTCGGCTGTCAGGTCGGAAATCCACAGTCTTTTGACCGGCTGGCTGAGCTTTAACTGCTGCTGGATTAAGGCAAAAATATACTGCCCCTCGCGCCCTGCATCACAGGCGTTGACAATGCTGCTGCAGCGTTTGGCCAGCTCGCCGATCACTTTCAGCTGATCCTTCGTTTTCGGGTTTGGCACGATCTTGAAGCGCTCGGGAATGATCGGCAGATCGTTAAAATTCCATCTTTTATACTTCGAGTCATACGCCTCCGGTTCGGCCAAACCGACCAGATGACCGATCGCCCATGTGATGATGTACTGCTCCCCTTCCAGATACGTCCGATTGTTCTTGGCCCGGGGTTCAATCACGGCGGCAATATTGCGCCCCATATCCGGCTTTTCGGCAATGACCAGCGTCTTCAATTCGACTCTCCTCCTACTACCACACAGAAACTTATCTTAAGCCGTTTCATTGTCGATATTGGCAAGATTAAACATATCCTTGCCTCTAAAAAAGGACTTCGCCAGCGCGAAGTCCTTATCTGTATCTATTAATATATCATATTTTCGGATTGGATTAAACCAAAACCGTAGAGCCCATCAAATACTTGTCAACCTCGCGAGCCACCTCGCGGCCTTCGTTGATCGCCCATACAACCAGGCTTTGGCCCCGGCGCATATCCCCGGCAGCAAACACCTTGTCAACATTGGTGGTATATTTGCCGTAAGGCGCCTTCACGTTCGTGCGGCGGTCTGTCTCCAGCCCCAGCTGCTGAACCAGCGTTTGCTCTGGTCCGTCGAAGCCGATTGCGATCAGCGCCATCTGAGCCGGGAATACTTTTTCCGTGCCCGGAATCGGCTGATAGATTTTGCGGCCGGTTTCATCCACGATCCGCTCGATTTGAACCGTATGAAGCTCTTTCAGGTTGCCGTTCTCGTCGCCGACAAATTTGGTCGTCATGATCGAGAACTCACGCGGATCTTCGCCGAACAGCGCCTTCGCTTCCTCATGTGCATAATCGAGGGTATACACATTCGGGAATTGCGGCCACGGGTTGGCAATCGGATCGCGCTCCAGCGGTGGACGCTTGTGCGTACCGAACTGGGTGACACTCCGGCAGCCGTGACGAAGTGCGGTTGCCACACAGTCAGAGCCGGTGTCCCCGCCCCCGATGACGATAACGTCCTTGTCTTTAGCGGAAATATAATTTCCATCCTGAAGACCGGAGTCAAGGTAGCTCTTGATCGTGCCATTCAGGTAGTCCATCGCATAATGAACGCCTTTCAAATCGCTGCCTTCAATGTTGAATTCACGCGGCTTTGTTGCACCACCGCACAGAACGACCGCATCATACTCATCCACAAGCTGCTGTGCCGGGATGTCTTTGCCAATCTCGGTGTTCACCACGAACTCCACGCCTTCGGCCGCCAGCAGATCCACACGGCGCTGTACAACGCCCTTGTCCAGCTTCATCGACGGAATGCCGTACGTAAGCAGTCCGCCTACCCGGTCGGAACGCTCGAACACGGTCACAGAGTGGCCTGCTTTGTTCAGCTGGGCCGCTGCAGCCAGACCCGCAGGTCCGGAGCCAACGATGGCGATACGACGCCCTGTGCGCTTCTCAGGCGGCTCAGGAACGACCCAGCCCTCTTCGAAGCCCTTGTCAATAATCGCCTGCTCAATCGATTTGATCGTCACGGGCTGGCCGATCAATCCTACCGTACAGGAGCCTTCGCAAGGCGCAGGACACACGCGTCCGGTAAACTCAGGGAAGTTGTTGGTCTTGTGCAGACGCTCCAGCGCTTCTCTCCATAACCCGCGGTATACGAGGTTGTTCCATTCCGGAATCAAATTGTGAATCGGACACCCGGACGTTCCGCCAATCATGTCGATACCTGTGTGGCAGTATGGCGTACCACAGTCCATACAACGTGCTCCCTGGGTCTGAAGCTCTTCTTCTTCTAAATGTTTATGAAACTCTTCCCAGTCTTTAACGCGCTCTGCCGGATCCCGGTCTGCCGGTAGCTGACGCTGATATTCCATAAATCCTGTTGGTGTTGACATACTGCTTTTACCCCCATCCGTTCTATCACTGGTGAAATACATGTACAAAATATCATATCATAAATCAACAATAACCGATCGATTTATATCGAAGAAACCGTGAAGAAGCTGATACAACTTTTTTATTTATGCCAAGTAAAATTTTTATCAGTCTGTCGAAAGCTTGCGGTTCCTGGCTAAATAAACAACTTCATGTATAAACATTAGAGATATAGTAGCACTTCACTTTTTGCATGTTAAATGGATTATATGCATGATCATTTGTATTTTCCGACTATAAAAGTCTCTATCGGCGATAGTAATATCAGGGAGCAGGAATTTATGGCCTCTTATTTGCGAACCTTGCGCTCATAGGTGACAAAGCGATAGCGGTATGGATTGTTCTCGTCCGTGATGCCCGGCACCTCTTCCACCACCTGCCATTCCTCCCAGTTCACTTCCGGGAAGAAGGTGTCTCCTAAAAACGCATGGTCGATAAAAGTGACATAGAGCCGATCCGCTTTTGGCAGCATGAGCTCATAGATTTGCGCACCGCCGATGACCATCAGCTCCTGCTCGCCCTCATAAGCGAGCGCATCTTCCAGCTCATGGATAACGATGCCTTCCTCCGGCTTCAGCTGAAAGCCTGGATCGCGCGTCAGCACAATGTTGGTCCGATTCGGGAGCGGCTTGCTGCCGAACGATTCCCATGTTTTCCTGCCCATCAGGATCGGCTTGTTCAGCGTCATTCTTTTGAAATACGCCATATCTTTCGGCAAATGCCACGGCATGCCTCCATTTCGGCCAATCACCTGGTCTTTCCCCATTGCCCATATCATCGATATCGTCATAAACAACCTCCTTTCATTATCAACTGCGGGGTTCTCCTGCGCGGGTCATGGATGCAAGATAAGTCTGATCCGCACGTTGCGTGTCTGTTTAGACGGCTACCTCTGCTTTGATCGTTGGATGATGCTGATAACCCTCAAACTCGAAATCTTCATATTGGTAATCGAAAATGCTATCTGGCTTGCGCTTGATGATCAGCTTCGGAAGCGCGTACGGCTCACGCGCAAGCTGGGTCTTCACCTGCTCCAGATGGTTGAGATAAATGTGTACATCCCCGCCGGACCAGATGAATTCTCCTGGCTCAAGATCACATTGCTGGGCGACCATGTGGGTCAGGAGCGCATAGCTGGCGATGTTGAACGGAAGCCCGAGGAACGTATCCACCGAACGCATCGTCAGCATGCAGGAGAGTTTGCCTTCGGCTACATAGAACTGAAATACGAAATGGCATGGTGGCAGCTTCATATTGTCGATCTCCGCCACATTCCATGCGCTGACCATATGGCGTCTGGAGTCCGGGTTGTTCTTGATGGCTTCAATCACGTTTGCAATCTGATCGATTTTACGGCCGTCCGGGGCCTCCCAGGCGCGCCACTGCGAGCCGTACACCGGGCCCAAATCCCCGTTCGCATCCGCCCACTCGTCCCAGATGCGCACCCCGTTCTCCTTCAGATAATGGATGTTCGTGTCCCCTCTGAGGAACCAGAGCAGCTCATGCACCACAGACTTGATATGAATCCGCTTCGTTGTCACAAGGGGGAAGCCTTGGGATAGATCAAACCGGAGCTGACGCCCGAAAACCGACAATGTCCCGGTCCCGGTGCGGTCCTCTTTCTTCACGCCATTGTCCATAATATCCTGCAGCAGTTCCAAGTAATTTCTCATCCTACAACCTACCTTCTTCGTCCTGATGTCTTAGCTCATAGTTTATCATAACGCTACTTTTCAGTCACATACATTGATATAAAAAAAGACTGCCCAGGCCAGGTCATGACAACCCGGCCGAGGCAGCCTCCGTATAGAACACATGAGGTCCTTGATGAATCAGTCCTTACTTGCGCGGTGCTACCACGTGAATTGGATGGCCAAGAACAAGCTCGGCACTTTCCGCCACGATTTCACCAAGCGTTGGGTGAGCATGGATAGTCAATGCGATATCCTCAAGCGTTGCACCCATTTCGATTGCGAGACCAAGCTCAGCAATCAGGTTGGAAGCTTCGATACCTGCGATGTGAGCACCCAGAACAAGACCTGTTTCTTCGTCAGCAACGATTTTCACGAAACCGTCAGGGCTGTTCAAGGACAATGCGCGTCCGTTACCCGCAAACGGGAACTTCGCGGATTTCGCTTTGTAGCCTTGCTCTTTCGCTTGCGCTTCCGTCAGACCTACGCTGGAGCATTCTGGATCTGTGAAAGCCACTGCCGGTACGCATTTGTAGTCCACCACGGATGGCAGGCCTGCGATTGCTTCAGCAGCCACTTTACCTTCGTAGGAAGCTTTGTGTGCCAGAGCTGGTCCAGGAACAACGTCACCGATCGCAAAGATATGCGGATGGTTGGTGCGTCCTTGATGGTCAACTTTGATCAGACCGCGATCGGTCATTTCGATGTTGATCAGATCAAGACCTAGCTCTCCGTCCGTGTTAGGACGACGGCCGACAGTCACCAGCAGGTAGTCTGCGGTCACTTCTTTCGTTTCGCCGTTAACGGAGTACTTCACAGTCACGTCCTTGTCGGTTTGCTCTGCGCTTTCCGCTTTCGCGTTAGTTACGATTTCCACGCCGGTTTTTTGCATGTTCTTCGCAACCAGTTTGGTCATATCCGGATCGAATCCGTTCAGGATGGATTCCATACCTTCAATGATGGTTACTTTCGTGCCGAATTTGGAGAACATTTGACCCAGCTCAGCACCGATGTATCCACCGCCGATCACGATAAGGCTCTTCGGCAGTTCTTCAAGCTCAAGCGCTTCGGTGGAGGACAGAATCCGTCCGCCAAACGGGAATGCTTTCAGCTCGATTGGACGGGAACCTGTAGCGATGATGCAGTTTTTGAAGCGATAGCGCGGAGACTCGTTTTCATTAAACACACGCGCTTCGTTCTCGTTGATGAACATGCACTCGCCTTTGAAAATTTCAACCTTGTTGCCTTTCAGCAAGGAACCAACGCCGCCGGTCAGCTTTTTGACAACACTGTTCTTGAACTCCTGTGTTTTGCTGAAATCCACGCTTACGTTTTCAACGTTCACGCCGAACTGGCTTGCATGGCTAGCTTGCTCAAATTGATGAGCAGCCGAGATCAGCGCTTTGGAAGGAATACAGCCGCGGTTCAAGCACACGCCGCCAACCTCAGATTTATCCACGATCAGTACCTTTTGACCCAGCTGGGCGGCACGAATCGCCGCCACGTAACCTCCAGGTCCAGCACCAATGACTAGTGTATCGATATCAAGAGAAGCATCTCCTACTACCATTAGTTACACCTCCATAACAAGCAGCTCAGGGTTTGCGAGCAGCTCTTTAATATAGTTCATAAAGTTTTGTGCTGTTGCACCATCGATGATGCGGTGGTCGAAGCTCAGGGACAGCGCCATCACTGGAGCAGCCACAACTTCGCCGTTCTTCACAACGGCTTTCTCCGAGATACGTCCTGTTCCGAGAATCGCAACTTCTGGGAAGTTGATGATCGGAGTGAAGAACATACCGCCAGCGGAACCGATGTTAGTGATGGAAATGGTGCTGCCTTTCATTTCGTTCGGACCGAGTTTTCCTTCGCGTCCACGAGCAGCCAGATCACGGATGCTGTCAGCGATCATCCAGATGCTCTTACGGTCAGCATCTTTGATAACCGGCACGATCAGGCCGTTGTCTGTGTCAGTAGCGATACCGATGTGGTAGTACTTTTTGTATACGATCTCGTTCGCTTCTTCGTCGATCATCGCGTTGAGCGCAGGGAATTGACGGCAAGCCGCAACGAGCGCTTTAACGATGAATGGCAGATAGGTCACTTTCGTGCCTTTCTTCTCTGCGATTGGCTTCATGCGTGTACGGAACGCCACCAGCTCGGTTACATCCACTTCATCCATAATCGTAACGTGCGGAGCGGTGTAAGCCGATTTAACCATCGCATTGGAGATCGCTTTGCGGATGCCCTTGAACGGAACGCGTTCTTCTTCAGCACGTGCATCAACTGCTGGAGCTGCTGCTGCAGTACCGGAAGTCGATTCTTGCGCAGGAGCTGCCGCTGCCGCTTGACCGCCGCCGTTCTTGAATGCTTCCACATCCTCGCGAGTCACTTTGCCGTTGTTGCCAGTGCCTTGCACTTGAGCGATGTCAACGCCTTGCTCGCGAGCAAACTTGCGAACGCTTGGCGTCGCCAACACTTCACGGTTAGGTGCAGCCGGTGCTGCTGCAGCGCCAGCTTCGCCCTGTTTCGCATCCGACGGAGCGTTTTGAGCAGGAGAAGAAGTAGTATCCGCACTGCCTTGAGCTGCGTCAGCTTCTTGAGCCGCTTGCTCGTCAGCATGACCGCCTTGATCCGGAATGTCACCTTCAGCATCGATAACAGCAACAACTTCACCGACACGGCACACTTGACCGTCCTTGGCAAAAACCTCCTGAACCGTACCGTTTACGGGACAAGGAACTTCCACGACTGCCTTGTCGTTCTGTACTTCCATGATGATGTCGTCGTCTGTTACTTTGTCGCCAGGCTTGATGTGCATTTTGATGATTTCACCTTCATGCAGCCCTTCACCCAGCTCTGGGAAACGATATTCAAATTTTGCCACTGTAAAACCTCCCTAGAAATTTGCTGCGATTAGAAATTCAAGACTTTGTTAACGGCCTCTACGATGCGTGCAGGAGTAGGCAGCCAGGCATCCTCAATTTGAGCGAATGGATATACAGTATCCGGCGGTGCAACGCGAAGCACTGGAGCTTCCAGATGCAGGATCGCCTTTTCGTTGATTTGTGCAATCACTTCGGCAGCGACGCCGGAAGATTTCTGCGCTTCCTGAACGACGATAGCGCGGTTTGTCTTCTTAACAGAAGCCACGATCGTGTCAATATCGATAGGAGAAACGGTACGCAGGTCGATAATCTCGGCTTTAATACCGTTCTTTTCAAGCTCTTCAGCTGCTTTGGCAGCGGTGTGTACCATCATGCCATAAGCGATAATGGTAACGTCGGAACCTTCGCGAACAACGTTCGCCTTGCCGATCTCCACCGTGTAGTCACCTTCTGGAACTTCCGCACGGAAGGCATGGTACAGGTTCAAGTGCTCCATGAAAAATACCGGATCGTTGTCACGGATTGCCGAGATCAACAAGCCTTTGGCATCGTATGGGTTGGAAGGCACTACAACCTTAATACCCGGAGATTGTGCAAGCAAACCTTCAAGCGCATCGGTGTGCAGCTCAGCCGCTTTAACTCCGCCGCCGTATGGAGTACGGAATACGATTGGCGAGTTGTAACGGCCGCCGGAACGGTAACGCATGCGAGCTGCCTGTACGACCATCTGGTCCAGCGCCTCAAAAATAAATCCGACGAATTGAATCTCGGCAATCGGACGGAAGCCCTGAATGCCAAGACCGACAGCCAAACCGCCGATTGCGGATTCAGCCAGCGGCGTATCGAATACGCGCTCTTCCCCGAATTCTTTTTGAAGGCCTTCGGTTACCCGGAAGACACCGCCGACATGACCAACGTCTTCACCGAAGACAACAACGTTAGGGTCGCGGCTCAATTCAACGCGAATCGCATCGCGAATCGCTTCTTTCATGTTCATTTGTGCCATTGCTTCATTTCCTCCTTAGACATTACAGTTCACATAAACTTTCGGAATGTGTGCTTTATATCGCTCGTCAGCCAGATCAACGCACTGGCATCAATATGCTACCAAAGGCTTCATACCGCGGCATGAAGCAGCAGCCGATTTTATTTAAAATCAGCTTTTTGCTCTTCAAGATCATGCGGTGTATGTTCGAACATGCTGTCAATCAGACCAGGGATGGTCATTTTCTCGGTTTGCTCAGCCTTTTTGATCTGTTCGTTCACTTTCGCTTTTGCTTCCTCTTTCACGCGAGCTGTATCCTCTTCGGTCCACAGGCCTTTCTTCTCCAGATACTTCGCAAGACGCGCGATTGGGTCCTTCTCGTTCCACTCGCCTTCTTCTTCCTTCGTACGATATTTCGTAGCGTCGTCAGACAGGGAATGCGGACGGAAACGGTAAGTTACAGCTTCGATCAGCGTGGCGCCTTCGCCATTGCGAGCGCGCTCAGCAGCATCGCGAACCGCTTTGATAACAGCAAACACGTCCATACCGTCAACCTTCACGCCAGTAATACCGGCTGCAACAGCTTTGTGAGCGATCGAAAGCGCTGCTGTCTGCTTGGAGAAAGGAGTTGTAATGGCATAGCCGTTGTTTTGTACAAAGAAAATAACCGGCAGTTTGTAAACTCCTGCAAAGTTCAGACCCTCGTAGAAGTCGCCTTCGGAGGAACCGCCATCACCGGTGTATGTGATAACAACTTGCTTTTGCTTCTTCAATTTGTAGCCCATTGCAATCCCCATCGCGTGCAAAATTTGCGCACCGATGATGATTTGAGGCATAAGCACGTTCACGCCCTCAGGAATTTGTCCGCCATGCTGATGGCCGCGGGAATACAGGAATGCCTGATAAAGCGGAAGGCCGTGCCATACGATTTGCGGCATGTCGCGGTAGCCCGGGCATACGAAATCGTCTTTCTCTAGTGCGAATTCACTTCCGATCATCGTAGCTTCTTGACCGGATACAGGCGCATAAAAACCGAGACGACCTTGACGGCCGAGGTTAACGGCACGATCGTCCCAAGTACGGGTAAATACCATACGGTACATAATCTCTTTCAATTGATCATCGGATAGTTCTGGCAGAAGATCTTTGTTTACGATTTCGCCGTCCGGGGAAAGTACGGATAGAGTTTCCACTTCCTCGGTGTATACTTCATAAGGAACCTTGGTCATTTTTTTCACCTCAATAAATATTTGAATATCAAGTTCCGCTGTTATAGAATTATTATACACCTGTTTTATTGCTTTCGTCAAAGAAATACGGCGTTAAATTTAATATTTCTTGACTTTTGTATGTATAACAGGGCGTTGTTAATACTATAACAGTTGTAAAACTACGGGTAACACAGCAGGGTGATCCTGCAACAGGCGCAGCTTGCGAACCAGGTACATTTTAGCTTATTGTATACAGCTTTTCAAAAACTAACCCAAAAGGTGATCACTCATGACGAATGAACGATTATTGAAACGAACCATTGTAAAGGAGGTCATCCACAGTCGCCATCTCCAGGAAGATCGGACCCTCCGCATCTACCTCCCGCCCGGCTACAACGAGGTGCTCAGCTATCCGGTCGTCTATTGCCAGGACGGCGAGGAATTTTTCAACTTTGGCCGCATTGCCACCTGGGCCAATCAATTGATTCTGGAAGAAGGCTATGAGCCCTTCATCATCGTGGGCGTGGAAGTGAACACCAAAGTCCGCACAGAGGAATACGCGCCGTTTGGCAGCCGCTTCGATGCGTATCTGTCATGCTTCGCCGAAGAGATTATTCCCTTTATAGAAGAAAAGTATCCGGTTCGCCGCGATGCATCTGAACGTGTGCTGGCCGGCGACTCGCTCGGCGGAAGCGTATCGGTCCATCTCGCACTGCAATATCCGGAGCTGTTTACGCGTGTGATCAGCCTCTCCGGCGCTTTTTACGAGAAATCCCAAAGCATGATCTCCATCCACAGCGACCTGTCCTGGCTCGATGTCTACATGATCGTTGGCTTGCAGGAGGACAGCTATGCAACGGACACGGGCGTGTATAACTTTGTCGAGTTAAACCGCACGACCAGGGATCTGTTTGAAGAGCGGGGTGCCACAGTATCCTACTCCGAGAAGGACGGCCGCCACATCTGGGGATTCTGGCAGAAGGAGCTGCCGGACGCCCTTCGTTACTTCCTGAAGGCCGAGTAACATACCTCGGCTTCGGCCAGCGGCCCTTTAGGGGCCGCATTTCTTTTCATAGCATGGATAAAAAAAGATGAACAAACGCGCATTAACGGGATAGAGAACCTGGACCGGCTTCAGCCGGGTGACCTCACTCTATAATCCCAAGAAAAGCCTGGTGCCCAAGTGTTCGCCCTTTCGGGTAGCCAGCCGCAACTTTTCTTTATGGAATGTGCATTGTTCATCTTTTTTTGACCCCCTGTCTCATACCTGACCGAGAAGCCTCCCATATGATCACAAGACTTGTCCGCTCCAATGGTTCGCCCCTATGGATAGAACTTGCCCCCTTCGGAAGAACCGCCAGCTACATAGGATAAGCGCTTACAATTTGCTGTGATGAAAAAAGCTTGTCCTCTGCTCCTGCATAGAGCAGCCCAGCTTTCTTCATACCCGATTCGGGGAACGAGTCCCTTTAAGCATACATCTTATATTCGAAACGATTATAGCTTTTCCGCAACGATTTTGTCCAGCAGGATGTCACATCCGGCATCAATCAGTCGATACACCTCATCAAAATTGCCGGTGAAATACGGATCGGGCACCTCGCGCAGCCGTTCCTCCGGAAGCAAATCCATGAATTTCATAATTTCCGCCTCCGCTCCGCCAGTCAGCTTGCGCAGGTTACTGATGTTGGAATCATCCATCCCGATAATATAGTCGAAATCGACCAAGTCCGACTCCTTCACTTTTCTGGCGACCATGCCTTCATAGCTGATTCCCCAGCGATCGAGCAGCTTTCGCGTACCCTCATGAGGCACATTGCCGATATGCCAATCGCCGGTCCCGGCCGAATCCACCTTCACCGCCCCCGACAGTCCCCGCTGTTCAATTTTGTGCCTCAACACCGCTTCAGCCATCGGCGACCGACATATATTCCCCAGACATACAAACAATACCGACACCAATTCCCTCTCTCCTTTCAGCATTACAGATTCAATTTACTGTTGGCGCTATCCGTCACGCTTCCCTGAGCCTGAAGGGACCGCCGCGGAAGCCTCCATTTATAATGAACCGACAGCATCCGAAACATAATGACCACGATAAAAAGCGTCAGCAGCTGCCATGTGGAGCTCGCGATTCCAAGTCCGATAACAGCGCCGCCGAGCATCGCCCATACCGCATAGATTTCATCCCGAAGCACCAGCGGTTTACGCCCAGCCAGCAGATCACGGACGATTCCCCCGCCGCTTCCCGTCAGGACAGCCGCCACAAGGACAGCGCTGAGCGGATGATTCATCTGGGCCGCATACAGCGCCCCCTGGATCGCAAACGCCGACAAGCCGATCGCGTCAAACAGCACCTCGGTTTTCTTCCAGTGCTGAATCCAGGCCAGCGGAAGGATAAAAGCAACCATAACAGAAACTAGCGCCAGCAGGATCAGATTCCCCTGACTCCATAAAGTTGTAACCGGAACGCCGATCAGCACATTGCGGATAATTCCTCCGCCAAAAGCGGTCACCATCCCGAGCACGATAACGCCCAGAATGTCATACTCTTCTTCCATGGCAACGAATGCCCCGGACATGGCAAACGCAATCGTGCCGATGATGCTGAAAAGGTCAAACACATGCAAGTCCAAAATTGATAGTTCCTTTCACTGCATAAAGATATACTTCTACCATTTTAGCCGCGCCTGCTGAAATTGTGCAAGCGTAGAATCTCTACTATACTATAGTACAATGGCAATTCCTACAACAAAGGAGGAATTCTAATCATGGACTGCACACGTGTTCTTATATTTACCGGTGGAGAATTGTCACCAACGTTTATTGATGAGATTAAACCCGATGATTACATCATCGGTGCCGACCGAGGCGCCCTGTTTCTTATTGAACACGGGGTGACGCCGCATCTGGCCGTCGGCGACTTTGATTCCATTACCCCCGAGCAGCTTGAGCTGGTCCGCAAGCAGAGCGGACAGGTGATCGAATGCGATCCGGTGGATAAAAACTCGTCCGATACGGAGATGGCCTTCGACCATGCGCTCGACCAATCTCCCGAATCGATTCTGATTCTGGGCGGGACAGGCTCAAGGCTCGATCATACCCTTGTCAACATTCATATGCTGATCCGAGGGCTTCAGCATCATGTGAAATGTTCCATATTGGACAGCTCCAATTATATTACCCTGACCGGCTCCAGCTGTATCGTGAAAGAGAGAGGCTATACTTATGTGTCGCTGCTGCCGCTCACACCCGAAGTGACCGGCATCGAACTGACCGGCTTTGAATACCCGCTGCACAACGCTACGCTGCGAATGGGACAGTCCCTTGGCGTCAGCAACCGGCTGCTCGGCGATGAAGGAACGGTTCAGATCGAAGGCGGATTGCTGCTCATTATTCAGAGTAAAGACAAGTAATCATTACTTTTTTGTCATCAAAAAATCCGCTCGTATCCACAGCTCTATTCATGACCAAAACCCTTGGCTCCCAAGGGTTTTTCTATTTTCATCAAATCTGAAAATGAACGAATTCTTAATATTTTGTAACTTTTAATGAGATTTTAATATTCCGCTTTCATTCCTTGCCGCCCAAGGGTTTGCGCGTTTTATCCAAATTATAGATGATTTCAAATCTGATATACTCGGTTCAGCGCAAAAGAAAACAACCAATATGGAGGTATTACATCATGACTCGACACAATTGGGCGAAGAAAGCTGTAGTCATCAGCCTGAGCGCAGCAATGGGATTCGGAGCCCTGCTGACCGTGGCTCCGGCAACCCCGGTAGAAGCCGCATCAACTAGCAAAGGAAGCCAAGTTGTTAACTTTGGCAAAAAATATATGGGAACGCCGTACAAATTCGGTGCGTCCACCAGCACAACCAAAGTGTTTGACTGCTCTTCATTCATGAAGCATATCTTTAAAAAATACGGTGTGGATCTACCCCGTACATCTGCGGCACAATCCAAAGTCGGCAAAGCCGTATCCAGAAGCAATCTTAGAACGGGCGACCTGGTGTTCTTCTCCAGCGGCAGCCGTTCAAACGGATCGAACGTCACACACGTGGCCGTATACATGGGCAATGGCAAAATTCTGCATACCTATGGCAAACCGGGCGTAACGATTTCCAACCTGAACTCGGGCACCTGGAACAAAACGTACGTGAAAGCACGCCGCGTACTGTAAGTCAAAGTCAGCAAAGACCGTCTTCCTGTTAGGAGGGCGGCCTTTTTCATGTTTCTTTCGATTATGTTCCGGCCTGCGCATCGGATGGCAGCGGTGTTTTCAACATATAACCCGCTCCGCGAACCGTGCTGAGCAGCTTCGTTTTATGACCTTTATCCAGCTTCTCCCGCAAATGCAAGATGTACACATCCACCACATTCGTTCCGGTATGAAAATCAAAATCCCACACATGCTTCAGTATTTCCTCCCGGGTGCAGACTTGATTCGCCCGCTTGGCCAAATAGAGCAGCAGCTTATATTCCCTCTGGGTCAGATGAATAAGCTCACCGCTCCGCACAACCTCGCGGCTTGACGGATCAATCCTTAAATCACCGATCTGGATCGTCCGCTCCTGTTCCTTCTGCCGCGCGTAAAAAAGCTTGAACACATTGGCAACCCGGGCCAGAAATTCGCGTTTATCCCCATGATCGGGAATATAATCATTGGCTCCCGCCTCCAAGGCATGGACCGCTTCGTCTGCGCCGTCATGACCGATGACGACGACCGGAAGCTGCTCCGCCCGGGCCTCCAGTCTGCGAACAAGGTCAAAATCGTTCATCCCCGGCAGGCCGCTGTCAATCAGCAGCAGCTCGGCCCCGCCGCTTTCGAGCAGCGTCAGCACCTCCGTCTGGTCGTAAGCCGTCACAACGCTGTATCCCGCTTCTGCCAATTCCTTGACATACCTGTCCGTTTTTTCACCTTGACCTGCAGCTACCATAATTCGTCTTTCCACAGGTCTTCGCCCCGCTTTCACCCTGATGTAGTACCGCTATAATACAGCTCTGGACTGTTTCATTGATCTAAGGTTGCACTTTTCTTGATTCCAACCCTTAGATTGCCGCAATACGAAAACATCCATTCCTCATAAATGAGAAATGGATGTGTTATACGGATGTGTACAGGCCCACCCTTTTGTCAGCTATCCTCCAATATACCGGTGGTAGATCGTGCGCGCCTCTGCGAGATCGGAAGTGCCGTGTATCAGCGCCCGGCCATCAGCAAAAACAACGATCCGCTTGTCTCCCAGTGAATACATGACCATGAACGGATTGGCGGCCGCCTTCCCTTCCCCCAGCGCGTTCAATCGTTCGGACAGCTGGCTCAGGTTCAGCGCTACCCGGCGTGCCGGGCGGATCTGCACCGTATCGCGTCCGCAGAGCACTTCGCTCTTCTCTGTATTGACCGCCATCAGGTATGGATGGCTCGGATTGTCACCACAAGTCGGGCAGTCCTCCTTCCTCGCTTGCTCCACCCCGAACACCAGGGTTTCATTCCGCCACAGATCGAATGATACCATCTTGCCTCGTAACGTTTCCGGATGACCAGACAACAGCTTCATCGCCTCCATCGTCTGGTGGGCGGCTACCATCTGTACCGCTTGCGGCAAAATGCCAGCCGTATCGCATGTGTCCCCCCCGAACGGGACAGCCCCCAGCAGACAGTTCAGACACGGGGTTGCTCCAGGGCGAAAGGTGAAACTCATGCCGGTGCTGCCGACACAGCCGCCGTAGATCCAGGGGATGCTCTGCTGATAGCAATAATCATTGATGATCAGCCGAGTGTCAAAATTATCGGTCGCATCCAGAATGACGTCCACACCACGAGCCAGCTCTGTCAGCTCTCCTGCCCGCACATCCAGCACCCTGGCTTCAACTGTAACCTCGGAGTTAATCATGCAAAGTCTGCGCTTCGCGGCAACCGCCTTCGGTAACCGCTCCCCGGCATCCTGTTCGGTGAACAGCTGCTGCCGCTGCAGATTGCTCCACTCCACATAATCCCGATCCGCCAGCGTCACCTTGCCTACCCCGGCCCGGACCAGCGTCTCTGCGATCGCGCTTCCGAGCGCTCCGGCGCCGACAATGAGCGCATGGCTCTGCTTTAACCGCTGCTGCCCCTCCTTGCCAAACGGAGCGAAGCGCTCTTGTCTGGAATAACGGTTCAAGCGCTCTTCATCGCTGGGACCATAGGCTCGCGAATATAGCATTTGCTGCTGTTCATCACCATTTGCAAAAGGTTTGCTTTCGTCACGGTTTTCGTCATGGCTTTCGATTTGCATTCGTTTCGTTCCCTTCTCCCAGGCTTCCTTATATCCTATTAGGATACCACAGTTGCAACAGCGGTCACACCGTGCTTGCGCATAGACATGAATTGCCCTCTCTGTCAGCACATCGCTAACGGAGAGGGCAATCTTCAGTTATTGCTTATGGGATGTAAGGTGCGTGTCCGGACGATTCCCCCCTGACCTTGCACCGGTTAACCCGTTACTCTGTTTTCACCTGTTTGCTCGTAGACCAGTCTTCCACATTCCAGGTTTTTGTCACCCAATCCTCATAAAAATCAGGTTCATGGGATACGAGCAAAATGGTGCCTTTGTATTCCTTAAGTGCCCGTTTCAGCTCTTCCTTGGCCACAACATCAAGGTGGTTGGTAGGCTCGTCAAACAGAATCCAGTTGCTTTCACGCATCAGCAGCTTGCACAGGCGCACCTTCGCCTGCTCACCACCGCTCAGCGCTTTAAGCGGACGGGTAATATGTTCGTTCTTCAAGCCGCAGCGGGCCAGATGAGCACGCACCTCATGCTGGTTCAGATGCGGGAACTCATTCCACACATCGTCAATCGGCGTAATATTTCCAGGTCTGACCTCCTGCTCGAAATAAGCAGGGAACAGGAAATCCCCTTGATACACCTTGCCGCTTATCGGCGGGATTTTGCCGAGAATCGTCTTCAGCAGCGTCGATTTACCCACACCGTTGCAGCCGACAATGGCAATCTTCTCGCCGCGCTCAATCGTCATGCTCATCTTCGGCAGAAGCGGCCGATCGTAACCAATCTCAAAGTCAATCCCTTCAAACACCGTCTTGCCGCTGGCACGGGATTCCTTGAAATTAAACACCGGCTTGGCTGCTTCTTCCGGACGATCGATCCGCTCCAGACGCTCAAGCTGCTTCTCGCGGCTTTTGGCCCGGCCGGAGGTGGAATAGCGCGCCTTGTTTCGCTGGATGAAATCCTCCTGCTTCTTGATGAACTCCTGCTGCTTCTCGTAAGCTTCGATATGCTGGTTCTTGTTGATATCGGCCATCTCCAGAAACTTCTCATAGTTGGCCGTATACCGGGTCAGCTTGGCAAACTCGAGGTGATAGATAATATCGACCACCTGATTCATAAACTCCGTATCATGGGAGATCAGAATGAACGCATACGGATAAGACTTCAAATATTGCGTCAGCCACTCGATATGCTCCACGTCCAAATAGTTCGTAGGCTCGTCAAGCAGCAGCACGTTCGGCTTCTCCAGCAGCAGCTTGGCCAGCAGCACCTTGGTCCGCTGTCCCCCGCTCAAGGTTGCAACATCCCGGTCAAGACCGATGACAGACAATCCGAGACCGTTGGCCATCTCTTCAACCTTCACGTCAATGAGATAGAAGTCACCGATCTCCAGCTGCTCCTGAATTTCACCCATCTGCTCCAGCAGCAGCTCCAGCTCTTCCGGAGAAGCATCGGCCATTTTCTCGGTAATCTCCATCATTTCCTTCTCCAGCTCCAGCAACGGCAGGAACGCATCTTTCAAGACGTCGCGCACCGTTTTACCAGGCGTCAGCTTGGTGTGCTGGTCCAGATAGCCGTAGCGGACCTTGGGCGTCCACTCCACCTTACCGCTGTCCTTCAGCTGCTGTCCGGTCAGAATATTCATCAATGTCGACTTGCCGACACCGTTTGCTCCGACCAGCCCGACATGCTCGCCAGCCAGAAGGCGGAAGGAAACATTCTTAAATAGAACGCGATCCCCGAAGTTATGGGATACGTTCTCTACTGTCAATAAACTCATGGCGTATGATAGCTCCTTATATAAAATAAACTCATGATGTATTCATGATGTTTCTGCTTGACACATACACATTCACACTCAAGAGTTTATTGTAGCATAGAAAGAACCGTCGCCGAAACTACCATTTTTCGAGTTATATCACCCCGGGATTCGAACAGCTTCTTTCCATGTAGCCTGCGGCAGCTGCCGCTTTCGGTCCCGGGAACACCTCCATCGCTTCGAACGTATATGGACAAAAGCTGCGATAGTAATATTTCAGCCCGCTGACCGGATCAACGCCGCCGACATAGACAGGCGACTTCACCAGCCTTCCGCCACCCAATGCATAGTTATTGTAGTGCTGTTCTCCTATCGGCAGCCCTTGGATGAAAGCCATCATCCCCACATCATCCACCGTATTCATCCACTCTTCCTGCGGTATGACAGGCAGCGCAAACCGGTACGAAACGCCGTTTCGCAGCGCCAGCTCATTATGGCGGCTAATATAGTACGCAAGGTCTTCCTGCACGGCATTTACAATCGCCCTTCTCCGCACCTGATCAAACCTATCCTTATCACCGAGCAGCGTAACAGATGTATCGTGTGCAAGCTCTGACCTGAAACCCGAAAGCCATCTTCCCGAGCCGGACTCGTACACCTCTACATATTCGTCCAGCGAAAAATGAACGCTGCTTCCCTCGCCATCCGTCCAGGCAAACGGGATTTTCGGTGTCCATTGATGCTGAAGCAGCGATTCCCCGCCGGGGCCCTCGTAATCCTGAAGCGCATAGACATAATACCCGTCATAATCGATAACCGCTACTGCCGGAATGTACCACCACAATGCTTCCTGGGCCACGGGATCCTCCCCGATGCCCATATTGTGATACAGCGTTCGAGAGAATGCCTCCAGCGCCTGTTCTTTATCAACTCTCGTGTATTTAAGCGAAGCATAGGCAGCCTCATACTGCTGCGCCTCGTTCACATTCAGCACCGCCGCCCCATCCTGGACAGCGGTTCTGAGTGCCGAGGTATACGTCATCTCCACGTACCGAACCTGCTCCAGACTGTCTGATCGCATGCCAAGAATGAGAAACACAGGGAAAAAAATCGCTGTAAACGCAATGGCCAGATCAGTAATCTTCATTGAGCACCAGCCCCCCATATGGAAAAACGATCGCTGCCTTGTCACCGGAATAGGAGCCTGTCAGAGCGTCCATAAAAATTTTGCCCGGCGTGCGATTGATGCTGCGGACCTGGATTTGAAACATATCGCCCGCCGTCAGATGGTACACCCTGCTGCTGTCATCCAGCGGCGCGGTGGATTCGGGAAACAGATAACGGATCAGGTCAGCATGATAGTAATGATCATACACCACCATATAGCTGTTCCGGAACGAGCCCGGATTGGCTGGATCATCATACACCGGATGATACTTCTTGTGCTGATGCTCCATCTCGATGTCATATACATTCCCCGTGGCTTCAAGCTCCCTTAGAAAGTCATTGTACATCGTCGGCGTAATATACCCCTTCGTGCGGACGCTGTCCACAAATTTGGTTGTCGACTGATACACCACCATTCGGGACAAATCATCCTGTCGCCTGGCCAGCTCTGCCGAGGGCACCACATACATCAGAAGCAGCGCCAAAAAAGCGGCGAACAGTTTCGATACGCTATTGGACATGCCTTTACCTCACTTTTTCGAAACGAATACTCTCGATAAGACCATCTGCTCCCAGCCTGTAGGCCGCACTGTACTCGGCAGCCATATCGATGATCGAGACGTCCGCAGTTTCCGGGTTGCTTCCGGCTGGAAACCGGACGCTCCCAACCTCGATATCGAAGTGCCCTTTCTCCACATCCCGAAGCGTGAACAATACTTCGCTTCCTCCGTAGATCATCGCTCTGCCGCGCTCCGCTCCGGGCACGGTGATGACTCCCGAATGCTGATCCTCGGTCAAGGCCAGACCTTTCTCTACACCCGAGCGGATACCCGACTGAATTTCGAGTGAGAACCAGCAGGCCGACAGGAACAGCATCGCCGAAACCGCGAACCCGATCATGCTTATCGTTTGTTCACGCATGGACATACTCCTTTACGATCAACGGTTCTACTGAACAAAGATGATGCCGCGGATCACGTTCGAATCATCCTTCACAATCGTCGCCTTGAATTTCCCGCTCGGATTGACATATTCCGGACTCTTCTCGTTCATCGTCATCGTAATATCACCCTGTCTGGAATCCGGATTGTTGACGCCGCCGCGGTCATTCAGCACGTTGCCATACCATTGTCCGTTCGGGTTTTTGCCTGTGCGGATGTAGATGCCAAACTGGTCCTTGTCTTTGTACTTCCTAAGCGCATTGGTTACCTGGGAACCGCTGATGGTTGTTCCGTCATACACCGTGAATGCAGCCTGGGAAAGCTCGGTTTGAATGTCCGAGAAATTGTTTTGTGCCGTCTTGGTCGCTTCCTGTGCCGAAATAAACAAAATAACAACAATCGTAATCAATGCAATCGTCAGAAAAATACCTGCTGCCACCTTTAATGCGGAAGATGCGTTATTCATGGATAAATGCCTCCTATACAATTCATTTGGTTATATGGGGAAATGATCTTATTTATAATCGCTGAATCTGCTCGTAATAAATGCTCATTTGCGTAAAACTCATGCCGATGAGCGGGATCACGAGGTACAGAAAAATCAATGCATACATCGGGGCGAACCCGATCATCCGACCCCACCCGGCCTTCGTGTCGATCAACGCTTCATATTCCTGCCTTCGCTGCTCAAAGCTGAACGCCATCTCGCCATCCAGATCCTCATCGAACACTTCCCGGATCGGCACTTTGTCCACCGCCAGCAGCAGCTTGTCCACCAGCCTCTGGAAGTCCGGGAACCAGACATCCTCCTTAAGCTCCGTCAAGGCCAGCTGCGCACCGTGTTCATAATGCAGCAGGCACTTCTGGATCGGCACCTTGAAGATGACGGCGAAACGGTTCAACCATTCGAGAATCCCCTCCACCGATATACGTTCCATGCCCCTTAGGATAGAGATCACCGTCATGAACTGATACACTTCATGCCGCATCTCCATGTTCCGTACCTTTCGGTGAAAATACAGCATCCACAACGGGAATGCATAGGCGATGAGACCGGCAGCGATCGCCAGCACGAGCTCCCACCATCTCAGATACTCCCCGTCAAACTGCCGCAGCTTCTCAAGGACGCGGTCGGCAGCAGCCTTAATCTGCTCTTGGGTCATCCCCTGAGCACCGTTCTCTTCAATCAGCTTCTCCGCTTGTCCTTGATCCACAGCAGGCGACATCCCCAGCTGCTCCATCCACTGCCGATCCTGTTCCGCCCGCCGCTTGGCAGCTTGAAGCTGGACTTCATTCATCTGACCGAAGAGGGACTGCTGCTCAGGTACCGGCGCGTAGAGCAGCTGATGTCTGGCCTGGACATGGAGGAACACCGCGGTCGATAGCGAAAGGGCAAATGCCAGCGTAAACAGCGTCAATCGCCGGACGACAAACCATTCCAGTTTCAAACGCGTATTGCTCTCCCTCAGCAAGCGGAGCAGTCTGGCAAATGCCGGCGTACCCTGCCGGGGAGCCATAATCAGCGCCAAATTGCGCACCATCGGAATCCGGCACAACCGCTCCTCCCATGACGGTTTGTCGAGGCCCGCCCGATAATCGGTCTCCCGATGCTGCTGCAATTTTTGAAGCAGGACGTAAGCCACGACAATGATGACATAGATGGATATTTTCGTAATGAAGCCGAGCTTGCTCGTATAAAACTGATCCATCGCCGGGAAATTCCCTCTCGCCCACCGTTCAATCGGCTTGGCAAAAAAGACCGGGGCAAGCGCAATGACATTCAAGCCCTTGAGCAAATAATCCAGCTTGTCCCTGCGCAATATCTCCAGCTGAATTTCTCTGGTGAGGCCGCTCAAACCAAGAAGATAAATGGAGCTTTTCTTTCGCGCGTAATCCCCGAATTCCATCACCAGCCTTGATATGCCGGCAAATGCCTTCAAATAGCGGTTCGGCGCCGATTCGTAATACTTCTCCAGTTCCTCCTCCGGGTCCTTGGAGACAAGCGCATGATAGATGCGGTGGGTATGAAGCGCAATTTCCGGACCGGCGGATTCCGCCCCCTCATAGATCGCCTCGTCCACCATCCCGTGCTGCTGATAGTGATGTCTAACCTGAGAGAACAGTTCCACCGACTGGATCAGCAGTTTTCGTTCCAGCCGATTGACATACATCTCAATCAGCAGATCATGAATGACGATGCAGGCCAGCATAATCAGCACTATGAACCCGATGGTTGGATTGCTCCAGATCAACAGAAGCGCGGTGATCCCCATAGTTCCGGTAATGACCGCTGCCAGCTTCATCGTCTCCAGACGAAGCGATATTTCATCGTACGGGTGTACAACGGATATCCGCTGTCTAAGGCGCATAACATACCCTTTGACAAGCGGGACATGCAGGCAGAAACGATAGGCCAGCTGCAGCCATTGCCTGTATAAATTCCGGACTGACCTCCCTTCTCCCCGGCTAATGTCCTGAAGCGGAACATACACGCCCCGGCTTCGCCGGGTCAGCCAC
Organism: Paenibacillus sp. 7541; assembly: GCF_002276395.1. NCBI lineage: Bacteria > Bacillati > Bacillota > Bacilli > Caryophanales > Paenibacillaceae > Paenibacillus > Paenibacillus sp. 7541. The sequence goes on from NZ_NQLZ01000022.1 coordinate 126,743, forward strand.
AGATGGACTGCATAGATCAGCGCGCAGGCAAGCAGGGAGAACAGCAGCACACCAAAGAGAATCTGTCGGGTTGTCATCCGGCTGTCCCCCACCCTGATGCCAGAAACGCCTGGAATTCCAGCGCGTCCTCCGGCTGCATCTGCTCGCTCATCTCCGCAATGCTCCGCTCCGACAACCGGTGCACCGTCACATAGGCGCCATCCCGGTATTCCACTACATTGCGCGAGATGAAGGAATGTCTCTCTGCCGCGTCACGATCAGGCCATGGACCTGATCCATTCTCATCCGCTGCGTCTGGCAAACTCGCTTCCCCGGTGATCCGATGATCATCACAAGGAATACACTCGGTTATCCGTTCAATGAATCGATTGCCATAGGCGTCGCGCTTCAAATGAATATCAAAATTAATGACACTGACCACCTGCTGCTCGGCAATAAACTCCTGGCGAAACATGCCGCTCTTGAGCAAGGAATTGCGAAGGGATTGAATCAAGTCCTTGAATGTTTTGGCATGGTGAGTGAATACCGTGAACAAGCTGGCCACCTGCGACATCTGAATCATCCAGGATGCCACTTCGTCGCTGGCAACCTCGCCCAGAATGTTCACCGTGCCGTCCGTTTTCTTCTGCAAATCAAGGCCGGCCTGACCGCTAATAAACTCCGTCTCGCGAAAGCTGAGAATGTTTCTGCGGCTGTATATTTTCCGCAAATGCAGCTCAAACGCCATCTCCTGCACCCTGAGCGTATAGGATGCGTAAATGTACTCCACCATCGCCATCAGAAGCGTTGTCTTGCCCGAGCCTTGCGCGCCGGTAATAGCGGTAATCCGGCTGCCTCTCATCAAATATTTGAGCAGTTTAATGACAAGGTCTGCCCCGCTTCCGGTGATCAGCTGATTCAAGCTTGCATTCGGGAGGTCGAATTTGCGGACAAAGAATGCCCATGACTCCGCAAACGGCGGCCTGACCACCACGACCCGCGAACCGTCCTTCATCTCATTCACCTTGTAGCCGCTCGCCTCCGACAACTGTCCGGGATGATTGTATTTATAGATGTTCTGGCACACCCGCTTCAGCTCCAGCAGGCTACCGAACGAGAGGAATTCCAGATGAAGCGATATCCCTTTGTAAAAAATCCAGACACTTTCACATCCCGAAGCGGGCCGGCTGTCGGACGACGACTCCGGCAGAAGCCAATCAGGCCCGGGGGCGGGGCGACCCGCATCATCAAGCACGCCGCTGACGCCGCCGCTAACTCCGTCAATCCGCTGATCCCGGATCTCGTCAACGACGGAGAAGCCTTTATACTGCTGATATATTCGCTGCACGACAATATCGAGCTTCTCCTGAAACGCAAGCGGTCTCCACTCCGAATCAAACATGTGCTCAATATCCTCGGCCGTAACCGCATAGACAGCCCCCTGACCGTAACGCGGCAGCACCCGCGGCTGTGCAAGATCATAGGTATCTATCATGGCTGACAATGCGTCCTGCCCGTATTTCTGCTTGTACGAATACAGCAAAATTTCAAATTTATCCTGAGCTGTTAACGCTTGCGGCTGCTCAAACGGGATGGCCGACTCGATATTGCCTTCATTCAAGCCCAGATCGTTTACGAGAAGCCCCTTCATAAAATCCTTCACATAATTCTTGTCCAGCACATCCCCAGATACACAGCCCTTCAAGGCGCGTCTCAGTTCGCTTCGTTTGTTCAGCCTTCGCCGGTACTCCTCTTCATGCAGGCCCAAATCGGAAAGCTGGCTGTGGGTCAGCTGATGTAGCGTCTCCTTCATATACTCCGTCATCGAAGACAAGGAATAGGGATCAGCTGCAGGCGGCTGGTCATACTTGGGCCTTCTCGAATCGATATAGCGAAGATAGCCAAGGAGAAAGGCCAGCAGTACGATAATAAGGATCCAAGCGCTGTTCATGAAGCTACCCGTAAACATACGCGCCCCTCGCTTTCACACTACCACCGCTCGGAAGACCGAGCCGCTCGGCCGCCAAATCGGCCATCTGGCGCAATGCCCGGTAGGCGGCGTTCTCCCGGCTGCGGTTCAGCCCGCCGCGGCTGCGCTGGACATAGGCCATGACGGAGCGCATATTCCAGGCATCCGCCAGAGATGAGCAGTAAGGAATGCCGTACATTTCGGACTTTAGCCGGAAACGTCGCTTGATGTTTTTCAACGTGCAGCTGATCTCCGGATCGTATCTGCCCAGCGCGTAAACACAGTTTTTGTCCATCAGCATGTCCGGCATGCTGCTTCGCTCCCACACATCCTCCAAAGAACGGAGATTCTGATTCAAGGCGACGACGACCAGATCTGCAGTCCGGATCAGCTCCATGTCCGCTCCTTGCGGACGCCCGTTGCCTGCATCGGCAACGATGACGTCATAGCTTCGCTTCGCTGTATCGAGCACCTGACCCGCGAACTTCCCATATGCCACATCATCCAAGGCATGTCTGGCATCCCGGCTGCCTGTCAACAGGTCGAGCCTTTCCGAAAGGACCGGTATCGTGTAATCCCTGATCGTCTCCGGCAGCAATCTTCCGCTCCCGGCCATTCTCGCCAGTGCATCCATGCCATGATCCTGGAATGCCGCCATCGTATCGAGTGATTCATGCCTGAAAGTGAAAGCCTGCTCGATGCGCTCCCCGGCGTTTCCGCCATGGGTCAGCAGCGTTCTTACCCTGTATTCCATTGCCAGCACAACCGGAAGTGCAGATGCCAGCACGGTGGCGCCGCTGCCGCTTGGCAGCGGACTCCAAACTGCAATCAGCCTCATGCGTGTCTCCTTTCCGCCAATCGGAGCGCTCGACGGATGTGACGGCTCTCCAGCTCTGTCAGCCGGCGAATAAGCTCCATCAAGGAGCGTTTATAGTGTCTGGACAGCGGCTTTAACCGAAGGCGGCCAGCATGTTCATTCTCCACCTTGAGCGCATAGGCCAGCTCATCCCACGGCATCCGGATCGGCTCGTCCAGCCAGTGAACTCCGCTGTGATCCAGATAGCTTTCGATATAGGAATCATCCGTCAGATCCTCAATGACATTCATATAAATGCGATGAAATGAAGGCGGGGAATCTCCGAAAGCTTCCTCTGCGATACGCTTCAGCCATTCCGCGCCTTGAATGAGCCCCATAAGCTCGAAACCGCTCACCCATATCCGCGCGTCCGCACCATGCCAGTGTTCCGGCCTTAGATATTCGGGCTGCTCCACATCGAGAATCATATAGTCGTAGCTGGCGCCTTCCTGCTTCTCAATGTATTCCAGCAGCGAATCGTAATTCGCAAAGCGGGTCGCGATATCGAAGCCGCCAAACTCCGCCAGATCAAGCGAAGCATCCACTCTTGAGATATAATGCGTGTATTTAGCATGATGGGCGGCATCTGCAAGCAGCACTTTGCTGCCCCCGTTCGCCAATATTTTGCACAGGTACATCAGCAGATCGCTCTTGTCGCACATGCCTGCAAAGATCCAGGTTCTCAAGCTATACGCCTCCTTTTTTGTCCGTAATTCAGGTTATTTACTGGCACCTGTCCGTTTCCCTATCACGGCTGCGTGAAGATGAGCTCTGCATTCGCAGTCTCCGTATCCTCGCCTTCCATCAGCCGCTTATCACTGCTGCTTGGACCAAGAATTTGGTCAGCCTCGGAGCTTTGGTCCTGCCGAGCCGAGCTGCTCATGATCATTTCCGGCTCCAGAACGGTGCCGCTCGTTGATACGGAGCTCGGAGCTTCAACTGTGTACGGAGCGCTTGTATAGGATTCAGACCCGCTTGCATTGCCTGAAGTACTCGCTCCGAACGCACTCGCTCCAAACGTCGGACTTGCCTGATATTCGGATACATGCACCTGACCACCAGCCCTCCGTTTCCCCAAATCCTCCTCCAGCGTGCTGCGCAGGGTAATCTCCAGGTGCTTCTCCGCCTTGTTCACGATGTTCGGGTCGCGAGCGATGAGTTTAGCCACTTCTTCATTCGGCGGATAAGTCGGAACCGCCTTGTCCTGAAGCTCGGGCTCTACGTAGGTGAGCGCATACAGCGTCGCCTCATGCAGATAAGCATCCACGATCGCGCTTGAGAGCAACAGAATCTCCTTCTCATCCAGCGTGGTCCAGAATGCCGGACTTTCCAGCCTGTCAATCTTCTTCTTGGATAAGATGATGTAGTCCTGTCCTGTCGGGAACTGCACACGAATATCCACGACATCGTCCTTGCGCAGATTGCTAGGCAGCCATACCGATTTCATCTCCCGATGCCGGAGATCGGCGGGGGTTGGTTCTTCCTCGAACAGCATCGCCTGCGTGATCAGCGTTCCTTTGCGGACCTCGATCTTGGTTCCCATACCGGCGATCTGGTCTTTCCCGGGCAGATGATCCGGCGCGGCTTCCGCCGGCAGCTTCACCTCCTTGATGTCCTGTTCCCGAATGAAACTGCCCGAAGGGATGTCCCGGATCGGAACCCAGGCCGATTTCATCGCTTTCAATTCACGAATCCGCTCCTCTTCAACTTGGGCAATCCGCTCATCATACCGCTGCTGCTGCATGCTCAGCTGCTCCTTATGCCCCAGATGAATATAGAGGATCACCCCAGAGCAGATCAGCCCAACGATGCCTGCGCCTGCAAGTCCGGCATACATCAGCTTCCGGCTGCGGCTCTTGATTATCGGCATATCAACATCATCTCCTTTCTGATCATTAAATTCATTGTCTCAAGAATCTGAATCTTCGCTTGCGCGGCTCCGGCTCGGCAATGATATGCCGGAACATGTGCCGGAACGCCTGCTCGCTTGGCGAGGTCAGCTCAAAAGGGTCAAGCTGAAGCGGCAACGTATACACCTTATCGGTATCCAGCAGCTTACGCACCCGCTCCAGCGCATCCGGCCCCGCTAGCGGGAGGGCATACAGCCGGTGCGGCTGATGATGATCAGCCAGCAGCCGGGACAAGGCCAGCAGCTCGTGCTGGCGCCATTCCGCGCCCGAACCGACGATCAGCGGCACATCCGCCCTCAGAAACTCCTCCAGCCGCTCGCTGTTGCGATATACGCCCAGATCCAGCACAACTGCATCGTAGCTTCCGCCGAGCAGCGAGATCACTTCCGCCCGCCCGGTCTGACGCCAGAAGTGAATGCCGTCGATCTCAAATTTGCGGCCGCTCCCAGCCGAAGCCCGGCCCCCTTCTGCAATTTCCTGAATCCGGCTGAACGCAGAGGACTGCGAACCCATCTCCGCAACAGCCACCCTTCGGTAATGCTTGGCCAGGAAGTAGGCCAGGGCGATGCAGCTGTGCGTGGTTCCCACACCGGCGGATGCCCCTAGGGCAGCAGCTACGAGCGTTCCAGCCATCATCGACCGACTTGCAGACGGGGCCGGAAGTGCCGGCCTGGCCGCCTTGTCAACCGCCTGTCTGGCTTCCTTCGCCGACGGGTATCGATCCTCCGGCGCATACTGGAGCAGCTTGCGGATGATCGGGACCAGCCCTCGCGGCAAATCGCCGCGAATATGACGCTCCACACCGGGAATCCATTCGGTGAAGTTCCCTCCTGTGCATAAATACAAGAGCAGCGCCCCGAGACCATACAGATCGGACCTGGCATCGCTCTGCCTGCCCCCATACTGTTCCGGCGCGGCGAAACCGACCGTGCCCAGCTTGACGGTGTCCTCGCCCGACTCCTGCTTGAAACTGCGGGCGATGCCAAAATCGATCAGCCTGACCTCCAATTGCTCGGTGAGCATAATGTTCGAAGGCTTCAAATCCCTGAAGATGACCTGCGGGTCATGCTCATGCAGATAACCGAGCACCTCCAGCAGCTGATCGGCCAGCCTGACAATAAAATCAGCGCCGATCTTGGAGCGTGATGTCCTGAAATACCTCTCAAGGGTCATCCCTTCGATGTAGTCCATCACCAGATAGGTGTATCCATCCGGATCCGGCTTGAAAAAATCAACAATGCGCGGAAGACGGGGGTGGCTCAGCTTGATCAGCAGACTCGCTTCATCCTCCACCGTCCGGTGCATGCCCAGCTCCGATACGCTTTCCTTCACCGCCCATTTCTGACCCGGCAGCTTCAGGTCGCCGGCCAGATACACACAGCTCATGCCGCCTTCGCCAATTTTCCGCTCGATCACATACCGTCCTCCGAGCACGTCCCCGTATTCCATTTTGGAAGGGTGATTCATCCTGCTTCTACGCTCCTTATGTCTTCTTGCCACGACAAAAAAAGGGAAAGCCTTCCGCCTCACTGTACGACACAGTGATTGACGGGATGCTTTCCCTTTGTTATCGTTGGTTAATTTTGGAATCATTATAGAACAAGATGTGCTCTGTTGTAAAGCATTTTTTAATACTTAATCATATATAGCGTAATCTCGTCCCGGTTGTGGAACAGTTGCTTTGCACCCTGAACCTGCATTCGGGCCTCTTCAAACTGCGCGATGATCTCCTTGATCAGCGCCATCGGCTTTTTGGTGAGCAGCTTGACGGTAATGACCGCCGTCCCCCCGATTTGCAGGCTGTAGAGCAGCCCTGTCACCAGCTTGACCATCTGCTTGGGGCTCCAGCTCATATCACACACCAGCAGATCGAACTCCGACTCGCGGAAGGACACCTCTGCCGCATTTTTGCGTATGACCCGAAGTCCGGAATGGCCCGACAGCGACGGGTGCATCTTGGCCGGATCCACCGCCGTCACCTCAACCCCCCGCTCCAGCAAAAAGGAAGTCCAGCCGCCGGGAGCCGCACCGATATCGAGCGCTCTGCGATAAGAGGCAAACGGAATAGAGAACTGCTGCTCTGCTTCCAGCAGTTTGAACTTGGCCCGGGAGATTTGCCCCTCCTCCCGCTGGAACCGAATCGCACCGCCGTTCCAGTCGGACAGATTGTCCTCCGCTTTGGACACCCCTGCATACCAGATGTCATCCGTGGCGAACAGCGATATGATCCACTCCGGCTGCTGCACGGTGAACTCCAGCTCTAACGGCGCGAGATGCTGCTGCAACTGCTCGCGAAGCTCTCCAGGGCTGTGAGCCCAGGAGCTGTTGTCTGTTTTTCGAACATGAATAGCAGCCGATCTGGCTTCTTTGACTGCCTCCTGTTGAGCGAGCCATCCGGCAGCCTCGCGGATCGCCGCTTCTGCGTCAGCCCCAGCCATTTCCATCTGTACAGGGAATAGATGACGCAGAAAAATCGGAGGCTGCAAGCGGATCGCTTCCACCGCCTCTTCAGGTCCGGTCTGCAATGTCGCCACAAACACCTCACCTGGGATGAGCATCGTGCTTTTCACACTGCCGAACAGCCGCCGCAGCTCTTCCTGAGCGTAAGGGGCAAATCCGTGATTCGCGGTGCAGACCAATTTCGTATGAAGCTCCTCCCGGAGCTCTTCTTCTTTCGCTATTATCGCAATATCCAATGGGATTATCCTCCTGCCAATACTCTGATCCAGGGACGATCGTCATCCCATTTCAGTTCAACATCAATATGATAAGTCTGCTTGATAAGTTCGGGTGTAAGCACATCTTCTTTCCGTCCGGCAGCGACCAGCCGCCCCTCCCGGACAAGCGCGACGTGGGAAAACAGCGGCACAATCTCCTCGATATGATGCGTGACATACACAACCATTACATTCCGCCGCTTCAGCCGATCAACTTCGGCCAGCATCTTCTCCCGCTCATACAGATCCAGCCCGGCACATGGCTCATCCATAATGAGCAGCTTCGGATCGCCCATCAGGGCGCGGGCAAGCAGCACCTTCTTCCGCTCCCCCTGCGACACCGTTCCGAGCGGCTGCTCAGCCAGGTAATCCAGCTTCATCTCGGCCAGCAGGCTCAGCGCCCGGTCGCGGACATCCTCCGGAATCGCCTGGTAAAAGCGCAGAAAAGCGAAAGCGCCTGTAGCTACAACCTCCCACACCGGATCAATAAGCGACAATCGTTCTACCATGGATTGGCTGATATAGCCGATGCTCTTTCGAACTTCCCGGATATCGCATTGCCCGTATCGTTGACCTAGCACTTCCACTAGGCCGGAGCTTGGAAACATGTAGCCTGTCATCATCTCCAGCAGCGTTGTCTTCCCCGACCCGTTGCGGCCGAGTATGACCCAGTTTTCACCGGCGGACATGTCAAGCGAGATATCGTCCAAAATGCGCCGCTGCTCGCGTATCAGCGAAATATGCTGCATCGAGATCATGCCATCGCCCCTTTGATAAAAGATAGAATATCCTGCACCGATCCCATCCGATACAGAAATTGCGGCTGCTCCAGCCGCCCCGATACGGCCATCAGCCCGGGGACGCTGCGGACTCTGTACTTGTCCACCACATTCGGCATAAAATTGACATCCGCCTCCAGCACCGCCGTATCCGGCAACAGCTGCTCCACCACCTCCAGCATTCGGCGGGCAGCGCTGCATGTGCCGCACAGCGGCGTATACAGGAACACGATCAACGGCGAAGCCGCCTCCGAATCCCGTCCGGCCAGCCGCTCCTGCCATTCGATCCGCTCAAGCAGCTCCCTTTCCGTGACCGCAATCATCGATTTCCTGCAGCCACCTGATGCAGCACTTCCTCCGGCATAGGCCCGTTATGGACCTTGACGCCTTCCGGCATATGCGCATACAGCATTTCGTACATTTTTCTTCTCCCTGACGGGCTGGAGGTGTGAAGATAAATTTCTTTAGCCTGCAGCCGCTCAGCAACGATGGCCGCAACAACATCCCCGCCATTCATCTGACCATAACCGAGCTCGTAATCAAGCGATAATATGTCAACCTCACATTCGCGAAGCATCATCAGACACTCTTCCCCGTTTCGGGCTAGCGCGAAACCTTTCGGGCAAGCGCGCCAATCATCCAGATATAGATGAATCATCGATTTACTCTCCCTTGCTATCGGACCAGGACAGCACTTCGGCAATATCCTCCCGGTGTGTCCCGTCCTCTCCCTTTTCACTTTCCAGCACGAACATCTTCCCCGCCAATTCGGCTGACAGAACCAGGCTTCTAAGCCCTTCCTCGCCAATCATACCTTGACCGACGCGGGCATGTCGATCTTTTCTCGAACCGGCCCCATATTTGGAATCGTTCAGATGCACCGCCACGAGATGATCCCAGTATCCCAGCTCCTGCCCTTTCGCAAGCAGCTCATCGGTGCGTGCCGGATTCCAGCCACCGGCTGCATACAGATGACAAGTGTCCAGACAGAAACCGATGTGCTCCGGGTGCTCGGCCAGCTGCCTTACCTTCACGCATTCCTCCAGCGTCATTCCCATGCTGCCATGATCCCCGGCCTGATTCTCGATCAGCAGCTTGGCACTGCCCCTCCAGCCTGCCAGAACGTCGTTCAGGCACCGTATCACATTCTGATACCCCGCCAGCACATCCTCGCTTTTCAAATGTCCAAAATGAACCACGATGCCAAGCGACCCGCAAGCTTCAGCAATAACGAGATCATTAACGAGAGACTGGACGGTCAGCCGATAATGCTCATCTCCCCGTGATTGGCCGACTGCCATATTGCTCGGATACGGCGTATGGGCAATCGACTGAAGATCATGCTCCCGGCAAAAGGCAGCACACGCCTGAGCATCACGAATGTCCGGCTGCTTGATATGCAGGCTGCGCGGATTCTTCGGGAAATATTGAAAGCAGCTTCCCCCGATGTCGGCGGCGTGACGGGCAGCGGCTAGAAAACCGCCCCGGGTGCTGACATGGCTCCCGATTCGAATGTCACGCTTCATGCTGGCACTGCGGACAATAGAACAGCTTCCGTCCGGACAGCTCTGTTTTCACAATCGGTGTGCCGCAGCGAACGCAAGGCTCCCCTTCCCGATCATACACCTTGCATTCGTCATTATAAGCGCCCGTTAAGGTATCGCCTTGCCGGAACGGCAGCTCCATATACCCGCCGCCATCGGCCGCCTCTGTCAGCACCCGGATGGCGCTGTCATACAGTTGTCCCAGCTCCTCATCGGACAAATTCTGAAGTTTGGATGCCGGATGAATGCCAGCGTCAAACGCAATTTCATCCGCATAACAGTTGCCGATGCCGGCGATGACATGCTGGTTGACCAGCGTGCTTTTCAGCGAACCCCGGCGCTTGCGAAGGATGCCCACAAACCGCTCCCTGGACATTCTTCGATCCATCAGTTCCGGGCCGAGATCCTTCAGCACTTCATCTGTTTCTCTTGCTGACAACAGGTGAAGATACCCAAGTCTCAACCCGATGAAATAGAGCACATGCTCGCCAAACGTGATTTCGACCTGTGTCGATCGTGACGGCCGCGGCTCGTCGACATGCCCATAGTACAGCAAGCCGCCCAGCATCAGGTGAAGCAGCAGTCTGCCTCCGTTATGCAGATGGAAGACAAGGAATTTGCCCCTTCTCTCCACATAAATCACCCTGGCCCCTTTTAACGCCGCAGTAAATTGCTCCACAGGCACATTCACCGATTTCTCCCGGTTGACCGTTACGCCCGTCACCGGGACATCTATAATTTCGTTAGACAGCAGTTTCCTATAGTTCTCCATTTCCGGCATTTCCGGCATGATTCATCTACCCCTTCATCGATGCGTCTTATGTAATGGACAGAAGCTTCTGCCTCATAGACCCGCTGGCTCATCATCCGATGAACCGCACAGCAGATCGGCCGCCTCCATTAAATCGCGGCATACATAGTCGGGAGACACGCCTGCAGCTTCGATATGCGTCTGCATATTGTGCTCCGTTGTCACCCCGGTTAATACAAGCACTGTCCGGCATCCGGCATGGGCGCCTGCAGCGATGTCTGTCCTTATATTATCCCCGAGCACGATCGTTTCCTCCGGCGATTGTCCCAGCCGGTCTGTCGCAAACTTCATCAGGATTGAAGATGGTTTGCCGATCACAATCGGCTGTACGCCTGATGCTGCTTCAATCGCCGCCCCGATCGAGCCTGCCCCCGGCGTAAGCCCGGTATCGGAAGGCAGCTGCAAATCCGGGTTGGTCAGGACGGACTTCGCCCCGCCCTGAATCCAGCGCATCGAACGCGTCAGCGACTCATAATCAAAGGATCGATCAATGCCCTGTACAACATATTGAGGATCGTCCTCCACCAGAATCAGCCCTGCCGATTCAAGCGCATGGCGGAGCCCCTGCTCACCGATCATGGCGACGGCGGCTCCCGGCGCCTCTCCGGCGATATAATGGGCGGCCGCCAGTGAAGAGGTGCACACCTCCTCCGGCCTGGCCGGAATGCCCATCTGTTGCAAGTGATTCGCCACTTGCTCCGGTGTGCGGGATGAGTTATTCGTGACGAACAGATACGGAATCCCCTGCTTCTTCAAGCGTCCGATCAGCCTGTCCGCTCCTTCAATCCGAATGCTGCCATGGTACAACGTTCCGTCAAGATCAATCAAGATGCCTTTGGGCTGTTCCAAGTGAACACCTTCTTTGCAGTTATGTAGTTCATGTCATGAAATATTCATTATGATAAAAAAACATCGGCTTATCGCGCCGCTTGAAGGGACTGGCTGCTGACACGCAAGAAAGCTTCGTCACCACGATATATCCAGTGCGGTTCATCTGCAATGCCAGGGATGTGATGACGAGCCAAGCGCCAAGTGCCAAGCCGTGCCGGCTCATCAACAACAAGCCCTCGGGTTCCTTGAGCAGCCCTTCTATACACTCCATTCCATTGTAAAGAACAGGTCTGACACATGCAAGGAACCCGGTCACGACAGCTGCAACTCAGATGCGCCAGCTAAGCCTTATAACGCTTCGCATGCAGGGAATATAAGCATACGCCCTTCCGCTGTCGAATCACATCGAAGACTGTCCAACACTTTCTCTTCCTGATGCCTTCTTGTCATTTCCTGCGCTTTCCCGAGAAATAATTATGGATTGCCGCCTGCAGAGCATCTTCTCGGCACCGGATACAGTCCAAAATCCTCCGCCAGCTTCGTGTTCGGAAAGATCTGCTGGGCTTCCTCCAACAGCGGCTGAAGATGCTCCATATCTTTGTATCGGGAACTGAAATGAGTCAATATCAACTCCTGCACCCCCGCTTCAGCCGCTGCCTTCGCCGCCTGCTCCGCCGTGCTGTGATAATATTCGTTAGCCAGCTCGGTCAGCTCCGCAGAGAAGGTTGCTTCGTGTACGAGCAGGTCCGCGCCCTTAGCCAGCTGATGGACGCCGGTACATGGGCGGGTATCCCCCAGGATCGTTACAACGCGGCCTTTCTTCGGTGTCAGCAGCACATCGGCCGGGTGGACCCATCCGCCCCCTTCCAGCTCCACGCTCTCCCCGCGCTTCAGCCTTCCGTAAAGCGGTCCCGGCTTCAGTCCATAGGTTTCCAGACGCTTCAGGTCCAAACTTCCCGGCAGATCCTTTTCGATCACTCGGTAGCCATAGCATTCGGCGCGATGTTCCAGTTTAGCCGCCTCCACGCGGAAGCCGTCATCCTCAAACACGACCCCGCCTGTATGCTCCACAATATTCAACTCATAAGGCACGCGCGACTGGCTCAGCTCCAGCGACGTCTGAATGAACGCCTGAATCCCTGGCGGACCGTACACGGTCAGCGGAGCTGTTATCCCCTGTGCGCCGCGGCTGGACAGCAGCCCGGGGAGTCCGAAGACGTGATCGCCATGCAGATGGGTTATGTAAATGTGTTCAAGCTTGGACAGCTTGAGCGATGATTTCAATATTTGATGCTGGGTGCCTTCGCCGCAATCGAACAGCCACAGGCTTCTGCGCTCTTCAAACAGCCGCAGCGCGACACTCGTTACGTTGCGATGCAGCGTCGGAATACCCGCATTCGTTCCTAGAAAATAGAGCTCCATACCTCTTCTCCCCTTTCGGGCGTGAAACCTGAGAAATCCTCCGAAGCATCGGAGGATTTCTGCCAGTTTGCCTACGCATGTATCATCATCAAGTTTTGTCTACATTGAAATAATGGGCTTCCGGATGACTGAACACCATCGCGGATACGGACGCCTCCGGCTCCATCATGAACCCTTCGGTCAGCTGAACGCCGATATCCTCCGGCTGCATGAGCTTGAACAGAGGTCCCTGATCTTCCAGGTCCGGACACGCCGGATAGCCGAATGACACCCGGATGCCTTGATATCGCGCACCGAGCCGCTGCTTCATCGTCATATCAGCCGGATCCGGGAAGCCCCAAATGTCCCGCATCATATGGTGAACCCGTTCAGCCAGCCCTTCGGCCGTTTCCAGCGCCACAGCCTGCAGCGCATGGGAACGCAGATAGTCCCCTTTATCCTTCCACTCACTGGCCAGCCTGCTGACCCCATGGCCCGCTGTCACGACCAGGAAGCCAACGTAATCCATCACCCCGCTGTCTACGGACTTCAGGAAGTCCGCTAGGCACAGATAAGGCTCCACCTGCTGCCTTGGGAAGGTGAAGGTGTGCAGCACCCTCGTGTGATCCTCAGGATCATAAATGATGATGTCATTCCCGCGCGATTGAGCCGGGAAGAACCGATACATCGCATGGGCCTGGATAGAACCGGTCTGGACAGCTTCCTCCAATATGCTATCCACCGTCTCCTTCAGCGATACCGCCTTGGGATCATTCGCCTTCAGCAGCTGCTCCACTGAACCTTTCAAGCCGAGATGATGCCCAAGAAGCATTTGCATATTAATATACGGTAAAATATGCGAAATCGGATAGTTGCGCAGCACGTGACGATCCAGATCCGGCGGCAAGTACACCGGCGCATCCGGCGAAATGTTGGAGCGCACCGCCCGGGTCAGCTTGGGCATCGTTTTTTCCACTTTAGGCGCGGCTGCTTCCGCTTCCTGCTCCGCCAGAATCTCCTTGACGATCAGATCCCGCTGCACCGGATCGCTGATACGATTGGCCAGATCAAGGCCATCCATCGCGTCCTTGGCATACAGCACCATGCCGTCATATTCAGGGCGAATGCGGGTTTTCGTAAACTTCCGGGTCAGTGCAGCACCGCCGACAAGGATCGGAACGCTGATGCCGGCATTTTTCAAATCCTGAGCCGTCAACACCATCTGCTGCGCCGATTTGACGAGCAGGCCTGACAGGCCGATCGCATCCGGCTTCTCCCGCCGGTATGCCTCTATAATTTGCTCTGGTGGTACTTTTATACCCAGATTCACAATCTGATAACCATTGTTGGAGAGAATGATCTCCACCAGGTTTTTGCCGATATCATGCACGTCGCCCTTGACGGTGGCAAGCATGATTTTGCCCTTGACGGATGTTTCATTTTTCTCCATAAACGGTTCCAGATAGGCAACCGAAGCTTTCATCACCTCGGCGCTCTGGAGCACCTCGGCCACAATCAGCTCATTGTTGTTGAACAGCCGGCCCACCTCGGACATGCCCTCCATGAGCGGACCATTGATAATCTCCAGCGGACTGTAGATTTTGAGCGCTTCATCCAGATCGGGAATAAGTCCTTCCTTTGAGCCCTCAACAACATAGGAAGCAAGGCGCTCCTCCAGGCTCAGGTTGGAGATTTTCTCTTTCTTCTCCACCTTTTTGTTGCGGAAAGCCGCCACGAAGGCAGCAAGCGTCTCATCATTCGTATGATAGATGAGTTCCTCAGCAAGACGCCGCTCCTCTTCCGGAATGGATGCATAACGTTCCAGCTTCTCTGTGTTGACAATCGCGTAATCAAGCCCGGCCTTGGTGCATTCATACAGATATACCGAGTTCAGCACTTCACGCCCGGCCTCCGGCAGGCCGAATGATACGTTGCTGATTCCGAGAATGGTGTGCACCTTCGGCATCGCCTCTTTAATGAGCCGGATGCCTTCAATCGTTTCCTTGGCTGATCCGATATACTGTTCGTCCCCTGTTCCGACCGGGAATACAAGCGTATCAAAAATAATATCCTCCGGCGGAATGCCGTATTTGTTCACGAGCAAGTCATAGGAGCGCTTGGCCACCTTCAGCTTGTCGTCGCGGTGAATGGCCTGTCCGCTCTCGTCGATCGTACCCACCACGACAGCCGCACCGTACTTGTGAATGAGCGGGGTTACCTTTTCAAACTTCTCTTCCCCGTCTTCAAGGTTAATGGAGTTAATGATCGCCTTGCCCTGCGAATACTGCAGCGAAAGATCGATGACATTCGGATCCGTTGTATCGATCATGAGCGGCACTTTGACCTTTTTGACCACCAGCTCCAGAAACTGTCGCATATCCTCGGCTTCTTCACGGTCTGGGTCCTGTACGCACACATCGATAATATGGGCCCCGTTTTTCACCTGGGCTCTTGCAATTTCAGAGGCTTCTTCGTATTTGCCCTCGGCGATGAGGCGCTTGAATTTGCGCGATCCAAGAACATTCGTTCTCTCGCCGACCATGTACGGACGATTGGCCTGTTCGATATAGACCGGCTCAATCCCGGACAGGGCCGGAAGATGTGTGCCGGTGAGCGGCCGGGGCGCGAATTGCTGCATCGCTTCCTTCAGCGCACGGATGTGCTCCGGCGTTGTGCCGCAGCAGCCGCCCGCGATATTCAGCCATCCCTTCTCGGCAAAAGCAGCCAGCTTCTGCGCGAGGGATTCCGGTGATTCATGATACTGCCCATTCTCATCCGGCAGTCCGGCATTCGGATAACAGCTGATTGCACA
The DNA here is from genome assembly GCF_002276395.1 of Paenibacillus sp. 7541. NCBI lineage: Bacteria > Bacillati > Bacillota > Bacilli > Caryophanales > Paenibacillaceae > Paenibacillus > Paenibacillus sp. 7541. Next base: position 142,352 of record NZ_NQLZ01000022.1, read on the forward strand.
GCTGGACATTTCCGCCAGAGAGCGGATATGATCCCTCATAAATTCCGGGCCTGTCGCACAGTTCAAGCCAATCGAGATCGGATTCAAATGCTCCAATGATATATAGAAAGCCTCGATATTTTGCCCGGCCAGTGTCGTTCCCATCGGTTCAATCGTACCAGAGATCATCAGAGGCAAGGTAATGCACGTTTTGTCAAAAGCTTGACGAATCCCGATGCTCCCCGCTTTCACGTTCAACGTGTCCTGGGACGTTTCCAGAAGCAGTGCATCGACGCCGCCTTCAATCAAAGCAACCGCCTGTTCTTCATAGCTCGCTACCAGCTCCGCGAATGTCACCCCGCCCGTGACGGATAACGTCTTCGTGGTCGGGCCCATGGCGCCGACAACATATCGGGGTTGCTCCGGAGTGCTGTACTTCTGTACGGCTGCGCGAGCAAGCCGTGCCGCCTCCAGGTTAATCTCGCGCGCAAGCTCGGGTATATCATATTCGGCCAGAACAACCGACGTTGCGCCGAATGTATTCGTTTCGATAAGATCGGCACCCGCCTCCAGATATTTTTCATGAATGCTCTGGATGACATCGGGGCGATGAATGACCAATGTTTCATTACACCCTTCCAGCTCTTCCCCCCCGAAATCCTGGGGAGATAGATCCTCCTGCTGAATCATGGTGCCCATCGCACCGTCAAGGATTAATATTCGTTCTTTAAGCACATCTTGCAAGCTAGGCTTATTCAAGTTGCTGACCTCCCCGGAAAACGTTAAATCTTAGTGTAGCAGAATATTTTTCAATAGAAAAGAAGCCGGTTTCGCGTGATTAGCATCACGCAAGATTAAATTGCATTATAACAGATGACAAATCATGTGACGAGAGCTATAATACTTATTAATCCAACGGGAGAAAGAGGGATATGAACATGGCAGAGATTGTAATCCGAAATACGAACGAACGCATCACAGGTGAAGATAATGTCCGGGCATTCTTGAACAGCCAAGAGGTTGTCTACGAGCACTGGAACATGGAGAAACTCCCGGCAGATCTGCGTGAGAATTTTCAGCTGACGGATGAGGACAAGAACCGCATCTTAAGCATCTATGATGAAGAGATTAAAGATCTGGCTGCACGCCGCGGCTATAAAATTTGGGACGTTATCACATTGTCTGAATCCACACCGAACTTGGAAGAGCTGCTCAAGAAATTTGAGGAGATCCATACGCACTCCGAGGATGAAATCCGCGCGATCGTTGGTGGCAAAGGGATTTTCATCATTAAAGGCTCGGACGAGGTCGGCTACTTCAACGTCGAGCTTGAGCCTGGCGATGTCATTTCCGTTCCGGAGAACACACCGCACTTTTTCACATTGATGGACAACAAGAAGATCATTGCCGTTCGTCTCTTCATTGAAAAAGACGGCTGGGTAGCTACACCTGTAGCAGATCCACAGTTCAAATAAGTCGACATTCGGCTTCACTTCACCCTGTGTCCATGAATACGGGCATATGGAACAGAAGCGTTCGCAACGAGAAAGGCAGTGCCGCCCCACCGATTCACGAAGGGTTCAGGCACTGCCTTTTGTCTATTCATCGGATGTCAATACGGTTAGCTCCTTGAGCGGCATCGAATGCTGGCCTCTGGCTGTTACATGCGAAATCACACGGTATGTACCGGGACGATCAAATGATTTGTCCATCTGGTACACCCCGTCTCCCGCATGCTGTACAGGTACGGTGACCTGCAGGCCGCCGCCCTGCATCGCAAACTCGAACTCTACCTTGTCCGCATCTTCAACCGGAGCTCCGCCATGCGTAACCTTGGCCTGAATTGCCACTGTCTCGCCGACCTGGATTGTATCCGGACTTAGGGTAAGATCAACGAGAATCGGCTCCAGCATCATCTCGTCATCGACGCCTTTGGCATCGCCATCACTGCAAGCCGAAAGCGCGACTGCCATCAACACCATCGCAGCAAATAAAGCCATCTTCTTCCTCGACATACACGTCCACCTCGTTATATCATCCGCCAAATCGTCGCCGACACCCCATGCCGACATCTTAGCGCTAATTTTACTTCGTTCTCCTTATTATATTGTAATCTCCTTTTTTTTCTATCTCATTCCCCTTACAATTGTGTGACGAACATCACAGAGCTATATAAAAAAGCCCGTAAAGCAGCTTTACAGCCGCTCCACGAGCTTCCCTATTTCCATTTCGGTGTTTCATCATATCCCCGAGCCATCCATGCTATTCTATACTTCGGACAGAATCGCATACAGCTCGGTCAAATGTTTGATTTCATAATCAGGGGTAATCTCCGGGTCATGAGGGCGGCCGGTTCGATTGATCCAGACCGTAGTCATTCCCGCTGCGTTCCCGCCTTTAATGTCGGTAGTCAGCTTGTCCCCGACCATCACAGCATCCTGGGGCTCAATCCCGAGCAGCCCTAAAGCGTGAGTGAAGATGGAAACATCCGGCTTCCCTTTGCCGAAGCTGCCCGAAATGACAATGTGATCAAAATAAGGGGAAAGCTCCGGCACGCCATCCAGCTTCTCTTGCTGCAAGTCCGGACTGCCGTTGGTCAACAGCAGCAGCTTCACTTTGCCTTGCAAATATTTCAGCACTTCATAGGTCTCCTCATATACATAAGGGCGTGCTCTGCGCTCAGCGCCGAACTGGTCCGCCAAGGAAGCTGCCAATGTCTCGTCATCGATCCCGCAGCGCAGCAGCCCCCTGCGCCAGGACTCTTTCCGGTAGACCGGCGCCAATTGCTGAAGCTGCCGAAACTCCGGCTGTTCGCCAGCGGTGAAATTTGCCCACAGACCTTCAAACGGATTAATGCCGATCATTTTGGTAAATGCATAGGTATCGTATGACTCATATAACGCTCTGGCCTCTTCACGGACCGAAGCCAACAGTTCCGATGCATTCACACCGGTATGCTCGGCCGCTGTCCGGCAGGTCGCCTCAAACGCCTCTTCCACACTGCGCTCATCCCACAACAACGTATCGTCCAGATCAAACACTACCGCCAGTTTCCCCATTATCTCTCCCCCTCATTAACACCCTAGTAGCCTGTAACGGATATCAGCTGCGTTCAACCGGAATATGATGTACCTTGGCAAACTCCTCAAGTCTTTCGCCCATCGCCTTCGTATCATATCGGTTAATCAAGCGAGAAAACACCCAGTTGCCGCCGCGTCCCTTGCCTTGAATAACCACGGAACCGTCAGCAATCAGAATTTTCTCAATTTCCGAGACGTTTAGACGACGCTCACGGTTGAATTTAAAGGTGGAAACTGCCGCTTTCTCAACCTTGAGATACGGCTTGCGCAGAAAGATCATAACAGCAAGCAGTATATACAAGCTGACGCCAACCCAGTTGAGCACGCTGTTGCTTTGGCCCTCTTCCGTTGTAAAAGTGCCGAGCAACGCATACAATGCGGCTAATGCCAGCAAGATGATCGGAAGCACATACTTGCGTCCTCTGAAAATATCCGCTGATCCTGCCGTACCCGAGCCTTGATAACCTGACAGCCCCTGCTTTTTCCGCTGCTTGTTAAGCTGCGCCATATTTTTGTTCACTTTTCTTTCCCACGACCGTGACATACATGACCTCCCAAAAATAATGTCCAATGTTAAGCGATGATCATTCTTCAGGATTGTGACTGCCTCCTGAACAGGCATCTTCCATATAATAAAGAACCTAACCATCTCAAGACGCCACCGCTATGAATATCGGGACCGGGATGAATCAGGCTGTATATAACATTTAATGCTTCAATCTAGGGCCACCTTTTTGGTCGTTGTCATCTACCCACTCGATGGACTCCAGCTGTTGCCTGAAGTTTTTGCGAATATTGTTAAGATAAATTTCCCGAAGCTCTGCTCTTTCCTTCAGCTCTTCTTCGGTCAAGCCCTCGTTTTTTTGTTTACGGGCTAAAACATTAATGCGTTCAACCAATGTATCGATATCCATAACTTCTCCTCCATTCCCAATATCATTATAACTTAAACATGACGAATAGAGCTTGTCAAGGCGCGCAGCCCGAACAAGCTCTGGAACAACATCATGGAGGAAAAGACGTGATGTCCGGTACAATATAGAAACCGCTCTGTATCAGCATATAATCATAAATTAAAGCATCATAAAAGGAATGACGCTTTAATTGAGCGATCAGCGTGTACTGATGAATCGCCCCGTCTCGATCACAACAAGGATATCATCTCTCTAATCGACAAGGAGCAACCAAATAAAACAGGTCACGAGCCTTACCATACAGGCAGCTTCAACACTTCCCCTGCTTGAATCTCCGTTCCCTTCAGCCCATTGTAACGCCGTATATGTTCAAGATACACTCGTGTATCTGTATTCTTCGGTTTCTGACTAGAAGCGATGCTCCACAGTGAGTCTCCAGGTTGGACAATAAACTCGACCGCTTGAACCGGCTTGTCCGCGCCGCCCGCAAACACCGTATAAGCGCCTGTCCATCCCGATACAATAATAAGAAGAAGCAAAACGATCTTGATCGCCGGAATCGTCGACATATGCTGTCTTGCGCGCTTCATCCATCTCTCTGCTACGCTCTCCTGCTGTGCAGGAACCGTATCATAAATGCTCCGGTATGTACTGTATCTCAACATGAAAACATCATCTCCCCAAACAGGTGTTCTCTTATGCTCTTAATATAACACGAACACCTGTTTGATTCAATAGGTTCAAGGAACATTTGTTCTATTATTTTTTTAGAACTTATGTTTGTACGAACGGAGGTTCTATGTTATAATTTTACCAAACGTTACTAAGTGGGGTTGATACGGCATGTCGAAAATATCCAGCCGCCAACTGGCGATACTAGAGTTTATCCGCAATGAGGTTCGCAGCAAAGGTTACCCTCCATCCGTCCGGGAAATCGGGGAAGCTGTCGGACTGGCTTCCAGTTCTACCGTTCACGGGCATCTGGACCGCCTGGAGAAGAAGGGCTTAATCCGCCGTGACCCGACGAAACCAAGAGCAATCGAGCTGCTGGGGCAAGAGGAATCCGAGACCAGCCATATGTTCACCCATACGATCGCCAGAGTTCCTGTTGTCGGGAAAGTAACCGCAGGTGTGCCGATCACGGCTACCGAGAACATTGAAGACTACTTCCCTCTCCCTCAGCATTATGTAGGTGATGATAAAGTGTTCATGCTGTCGGTTGTCGGGGACAGTATGATTGATGCAGGTATCTATAATGGTGACTATGTCATCGTCCGGCAGCAACAGACCGCTGATAACGGAGACATCGTCGTAGCGATGACCGAGGACGATGAAGCGACTGTTAAGACCTTCTACAAAGAAAAGGATCACATTCGCCTCCAACCGGAGAATCCAACCTATGAGCCGCTGCGCTTGAATCATGTTACCATTCTTGGCAAGGTCATTGGACTGTTCAGAGACGTACACTAATTTAATCGAAAGCCACTGAACATGAAATCGAGGCTGCTTCCCGCTAACCTGCGGGGAACAGCCTCGTTTTTTTGTACTGCTAAATAAAATTGTCCATAGTCAAGCCCCGGCGTCCATTTCCCACGTTTCTTCCTTCATAACTTATCGTCCCTTCCTCTAGCATGCTTGTTTGGTTAGGAATTGGCCGGCCCTTGCCCCGTTTCAGCGACGACCCATCGGGTACTGTCCGGCTCGCCAACCATTTGCTAATCCGTGTAGCCATACAAAAACCCCTTGCACCACCGGCGCAAGGGGTTTGGGCACATGTTGAAATTAATACATCGTAATGTACTGATCGCGTTCCCATTGATGTACTTGGGTACGGTACATATCCCATTCAATCTCTTTCAGCTCATAGAAGTAAGCCAGTGCGTGATCGCCCAGCGCTTCAGAAATCACTTCGCTGCGGATCAGCTCGCTCAGCGCTTCCTTCAGGCTTGCAGGCAAGCTAGGGATGCCTTCTTCAATGCGCTCTTCTTCGGTCATCACATAGATGTTCCGGTCGATCGGAGCCGGAAGCGACAGCTCGCGCTTAATGCCGTCCAGTCCAGCTCTCAGCATAACAGCCAAAGCCAGGTAAGGGTTCGCAGCCGGATCTGGGTTGCGCACCTCAATCCGAGTGCTCAGGCCACGGGATGCCGGAATCCGGATCATCGGACTGCGGTTACTCGCGGACCAGGCAACGTAGCAAGGCGCTTCATATCCAGGAACCAGACGCTTGTAAGAGTTGACCGTCGGGTTCGTGATCGCTGCAAAAGCACGCGCATGCTTCAGAATTCCCGCCATGTAATAACGCGCTGTTGCACTCAGGCCGAGCGGATCATTCTCATCGACAAAGGCGTTCTGGTCGCCTTTAAATAGAGACAAGTTGCAGTGCATGCCCGATCCGTTCATTCCGAACAGCGGTTTAGGCATGAACGTTGCAATCAGACCATGCTTGCGAGCAATCGTCTTAACAACGAGTTTGAATGTTTGAATCTGGTCTGCCGCTTTGATGGCATCCGCATATTTAAAGTCAATTTCGTGTTGGCCAGGAGCTACCTCATGGTGGGACGCCTCGATCTCAAAGCCCATCTCTTCCAGTGTCAGCACGATATCGCGACGGCAGTTCTCGCCAAGGTCCGTAGGAGCCAGGTCGAAGTATCCGCCTTGGTCATTCAACTCGGTGGTCGGATTACCCTTCTCGTCGGTCTTGAACAGGAAGAATTCCGGTTCCGGTCCCACGTTCATCGAAGTGAAACCCATCTCCTCCGCTTCCTTCAGGCATCTCTTCAGAATTCCGCGAGGATCGCCTGCAAACGGCGTTCCGTCCGGCATGTACACGTCACAGATCAGACGCGCTACACGAACTTCCGACACCCAAGGGAAGATCATCCATGTATCCAGGTCCGGATACAGGTACATATCCGATTCCTCGATCCGCACGTAGCCTTCGATGGACGAACCGTCAAACATCATTTTATTGTCAAGCGCTTTAGGCAGCTGGCTAATCGGAATCTCAACGTTCTTGATCGTTCCCAGCAAATCGGTAAATTGCAAACGGATAAACCGAACATTTTCCTCTTTGGCAATGCGCAAAATGTCCTCTTTAGTGTAGCTCACTGTATCCTCTCCCTTATAAAAATGACAATTTTACTACCCATAAGCATCGAATCCTTATTTATTAAAGAACCGGGATAGCTCACCTTGAATCAACGAAACCTGACCCGGCCGCTTGCCTGTAACCAATTCCTGCTTGAGCAAACGGCGTAGCTGGGACTCCGACATCTCACGGCGTTTATTCTCAGTATCTGCCGTAATGACCGTAGCCTCCTCCGACTCTTTCGTTACAGGATTCATCACCTGCTTGATCCCGGCGATATTGACACCCTTCTCGATTAAAGCCTTAATCTCCAGCAGGCGCTCAACATCATTAAAGGAAAACAGGCGTTGGTTGCCCGAAGTACGGGCAGGGACAATCAAGTTGTGCTGTTCATAATAACGAATTTGTCTGGCGGATAGATCCGTTAGCTTCATTACGATGCCGATTGGAAATAGCGCCATATTCCTGCGAATCTCATCACCCATATCTCATCAACCTTCCAAGTGGTCTATTCTGATCTTATTGTACATTTCCTAATCAGACACGTCAACCACATGTAAGCTTAACTCACAGAAGTTTATAATCTTTCATACTCTGAAGTGCCATAAGTACCCCATATTTAACATGGGAATACGTTAAACCTCCCTGCATATAGCCGATATACGGAGCTCTGATCGGGGCATCGGCAGACAGCTCGAGGCTTCCGCCCTGAATGAATGTTCCAGCTGCCATAATAACCGGATGCTCGTAACCCGGCATATCCCATGGTTCCGGAACGACATGACTGTCGACCGCAGCCGCCTTCTGAATGCCCTGGACAAATGAGATCAGCTGATCTGCACTGGCAAATGAGACAGCTTGAATCAGATCCGTCCGCGATTCCTGCCAGCTTGGCTTCGTCTGAAATCCCACCTCCTCAAACATCGCCGCAGCAAAAATACTTCCTTTAATAGCTTGTCCAACCGTGGACGGTGCCATAAACAACCCCTGATAGATGCCTCGGGTCGTCCCGAGCATCGCTCCAACCTCGCGCCCGATACCCGGCGCTGTCAGACGATAGGCCGCCTGATCCACATAACGCGCCTTGCCGCAAATATAACCGCCGGTCTCGGCCAGCCCGCCCCCCGGATTTTTAATAAGCGAGCCCGCCATCAGGTCAACACCGACTTGGGTAGGCTCCAATTCCTCGGTAAACTCCCCATAGCAATTGTCCACAAACACGATCAGATCGGAACGGATCGCCCGAATACGCTCTACCATTTCGCCGATCTGTTGAACGGTAAAGGAAGCCCGCCAGTCATATCCGCGAGAACGCTGAATCCCGATCACCTTCGTAGCCGGGCTGACCGCTGCCTCAACAGCCTCCCAATCCACTTCTCCATCCGCTGTTAGCGCAACTTCGCCATAACCGATGCCAAAGTCACGCAGCGATCCCGTTCCATCTCCAGGTTGTCCGATCACCTTGTGCAGGGTGTCGTAAGGACGCCCCGTAATGTAGATCAGCTCATCGCCGGGCCTTAGCACCCCGAACAGCGCGGTGGATATCGTATGCGTTCCCGACGCAAAATGAGGACGCACCAGAGCCGATTCGGCCCCGAATACGTCCGCGTATACTTCATCCAGCACTTCGCGGCCACGGTCATTATAAGCATAACCCGTGGAACCGGAAAAATGAAAATCGCTGACCTGACGGCGCTGAAACGCCTCGATCACCTTCCATTGATTCGTATCTACGATGTGATCGATCTCCCGCACTTTCCCGGCGATCTTCTCTTCTACAGTGCGGCCCAGTTGCAATAATTCCTCCGAAAATGTTGCCATAACCAGCTGTTCTCTCCCCCGTCAGCACGTGAAATAATAATGAATGCCGCCCTGCTCCTAAGCTTCCGCCAGCAGGGCGGCTTGATGCTTACAATCCCTTACTTCTCGATAAAATCTTCAAGCAGATAACCGGTTTTCTCGTAATCCGCTGTATTGATCCGCACTTCATAGATCAGGTCATTCTCGTCGAATGACTGTTCCAGCACGTCCCCGACACGATAGACGACAGCATGCAGGTCACCGCGGTCAGCCGGAATCCGGAACCTGACATTGCCTCCGGACAGCCGGTCCTGAATCACTTCCCGGACCGTATTCAGATCGGCTTCATCATAAGCGCTAATCTTCAAGTATCCATCCCCCGATGGCAACATCTCCAGTTGTTCAGGTTGGCACGCATCCTTTTTGTTAAACAGAACGATCTGCGGCTTCTCGGCCGCGCCAAGATCCTCCAGAATCGACTGCACAACGTCCATTTGAGATTCCCGCATCGTCGAGGATGCATCCACCACATGCAGAATCAGATCCGCTTCATTAGCCTCCTCCAGCGTCGCCCGAAAAGCTGCGATCAGGTCATGCGGCAGATTTTGAATGAAACCGACGGTATCGGTCAGCACAACTTCTTTGCCGCTCGGCAGCTCAAGCACTCTCGATGTCGGATCCAGCGTCGCAAACAGCTGATTCTCCACATAAACGTCCGATGCGGTTAAGCGGTTGAGCAGAGTAGACTTGCCTGCATTCGTGTAACCGACGAGCGCGACCTGAATCGCACCGCTCTTTTTCCGGCGCTCCCGGTGCAGCTTGCGATGGCGCGTCACCTCGTCAAGCTGACCCTTCAAATCGCTGATCCGGTCCCGGATATGCCGGCGATCGGTCTCCAGCTTGCTCTCACCAGGTCCCCGCGTCCCGATGCCTCCACCGAGACGTGATAGATTCTTCCCGTGACCTGACAGTCTTGGAAGCAAATAGGTGAGCTGTGCCAGCTCGACCTGGATAATCCCTTCCCGTGTTTTGGCCCGCTGTGCGAAAATATCCAAAATCAACTGCGTGCGGTCGATTATCTTCACATCAAGCGCTTCCTCCAGGTTGCGGACCTGGGCGCCGGAGAGCTCCTGATCAAAGATCGCCGTGGATGCGCCCAGGCCGTCGATCGCCATGCGCAGCTCTTCCACTTTGCCTTTACCGATAAACCATTTGGAATCCGGGGTCTCCCGGTTTTGAGTAATCACATCAAGCACTTCCACGCCTGCCGTCTCGGCAAGCTGCACAAGCTCCTGAAGAGACTCCTCGGGATCAATGCCCGAACGCTTCACACTATCGGTCACCAAACTGACCAGAATTGCTTTATCCTCAAGCGCTGATACGGTGTCATGTGTCTTGTTTGCCATGTATCCTGCTCCTTTTTGCCTGTAAAGTCTCTTGTAACATACCAAACCGCGGGCGCGGTTATGAATCAGCTCTCTTCTCCCTTGCAAGCTTGCAAGAGAGCCGTTGTTGCACAGAGCGGCACGCGGTATGGCGGTAAGTTTATTATCAACGCTGAATGGTCATAAATCATGGTATTTTTCCGTTAAACCTGAAGTCTTCCGGCCTGAGTGTCATCAGTTCCAGCTTCCCCGGATTCCCGGTCACGTACTGATTCAGCAAGCGCACCGATTGATTTCGGATGGATTTCTCGATTAGATTGCGGACGTAGCGGGCATTGCTGAACGAATGACTCCCGTTCTCCCGTTCATTCTGCAAATGTTCTTTCAGCTTGACGAGCGACTGCGGCATCAGAATATAATCCCGCTCCTTCGCCATCAGTTCTGAAATTTGAATCAGCTGGTCCAGATTGTAATCCGGAAAATCCATCTGAATCGGAAACCTCGAATGAAGCCCGGGGTTCGTGCTCATAAAAAAATCAATCTCTTCACTATACCCCGCCAAAATCAAAATAAATTGATTCTTATGGTCCTCCATCGCCTTTACAAGCGTGTCAATCGCTTCCTTGCCAAAATCTTTCTCCCCGCCTCTTGCCAGGCTGTAAGCCTCATCAATAAACAGGATTCCCCCCAGCGCCTTTTTTACCAACTCCCTTGTTTTTTGCGCTGTATGCCCGATATATTCGCCGACCAGATCGGCTCGTTCCACCTCGACCAGATGGCCCTTGCTGAGCACGCCCATCTTCTGAAACAGTTTGGCAACGATGCGCGCCACCGTTGTTTTGCCCGTGCCGGGATTCCCCTTGAAAATCATATGGAATACATGTCCGTCGCTGATGAGCCCGGCATCTGAGCGCATGCGGGCAATCTGAAGCAAAGCGTAAATTTCAAATACCAGCTCTTTAATCTGCTCCAGACCAACCAATTGGTCCAGTTCCTTCTGAATGTCCTGGAATAGACTGTGCTGTGAAACGGCGTTCGGGGAAGGAGCCGGTTCGCGCTCGGGAGCCGTGCTGCTGATCAGCGGCGGTTCGCTGCTGCGGAGCACGACATTGATCTGTCTCGATGGCCGTCCTTCAGACCGGCCGCCAGCGGCCGTTGCACGCCCGTTCATTGCTCTCACCTCTTTATCCAAAGGGCTGACTATCTATTCCAATGTATTCTATTGACAGCCTGCATATTAGAAGTTTCGCCTTATCGCCAGCCTAGCGCCAGAAGCGCTCTGTCCATCTTCCATTTGGTATAAGCAAGAACCTCTCTCGACTTATGCTTGGCCATCGGCAGGACGGTAGATTCCGTCAAGGATATCGTAGGCTCCTGATACCCCAGCACACGAGCAATCTCCATCGCCCTTGACCCGTGGTAGTCATGGGTCATAATCAGAGCTGTTACCCAGCCCTGCTCCTGCATGATCTGTTGGCTGAACAGCAGATTTTCATACGTGCTTGTCGCTTCATTTTCAAGATAGATCCGCTCTTCAGGCACCCCAGCCTGCACGAGATAGTTGCGCATCCCTTCCGCCTCCGTATACTTCATACCCGGGGCATCCAGACCGCCGCTGACGATGAAGCTCTCAAACCGCCCCTGGCGGTATTCCTCCAGAGCATGCTCCAGTCTCTCGCGCAAACCCGGGCTCGGCTCCTCTCCCCACATGGAAGCGCCCAGTATGATGCCGACATCGGCCTGCTCCGCTGGCGCACTAACCGCGCTTTCGATTTTCCATACGATGTAACCTGTCCACATGGCGCCCAGCAGCAGGAGGCCAATGCCGACGAATACAAGCCTGCGCCCAAGCCGGCTTCGTCCCTTGCGCCTCTTCCGCTTCTGCCCTTTCTGGATCGCGGCGCTCATGCGCCTCAGATACACATCCTGTTCCATCATTTCTTCCTCCTAAATTCCCCGTTATGAAACAGCCGATTGCGATGTTTCAGAGACATCATGAAATACGGGAATTCATGCGCATCAATCGCCCGCAGCAGCTTGCGCGCCGTCGCCTTCGCCAATTGATAATCGTCGCGGGTGATATCATTTCGCTGCAGCGCTTCCTCCAATTCATCTTCATCCAGCAGGAACACCTCGCCGTTGCTGACGACAACGACATCAAGGTACAGATCATCAAACCAGGGAACCCCTTGATCGGTCACGCCTTGTTTCTTGCATATATCGATGTACCACTGGATAATATTCCGTTTGTCATCAAACATGGCGGTCACAATATAATGACTGTCCTTCGGATAGTACTGAAGCCAGGAGTAACCTTTATCCGCTATGCGGTATGTATGGCTGCCGTAAGTTTTCCATAAAGGTTCCTTCAGTCCATATATGGTATATAAAGTGAGATATCCTGTGAATTGCTCACATTCCACATAACGGGAAGTGAAGTGCCGACGGGTGATTCGGCGCCAATTTGCCCGATCTCCGAATTTACGTTTCATGGAACTTTTCCTCCCCATATCGTATTCTCAGCTTACCACATTTGGATTGTACACTCAAAATCCGTCATTTACTCAACCGCATCAGGCCAACCGCAAGCCCTTTCTATAAATTCCTTCCTTCGCAGGCTCGCTATGAACCGAAAAAAACGCGAGCCAGAGGGGGGACACCCCGCTGCTCGCGCTTCATTCATGGATTGTCGGTCGGTTCGGTTGGCTGTTCCGGTGTCACTACCGTTCCGGGTACCGTCTCCACTTCCGGCTCCGATACGCTGTCACCAGTGTCTTCACCGGTATTGGAGTCGCCCCCGTTCTCAGAGCCGTCTGGGGATCCTCCGGCCCCGTCTCCGGCACCTGGACCATTGCTGCCGGGACCGTTCCCTTGACCGGGACCACTGCCATTGCCGCCGTTTCCATTGCCACGGCCCGGCCCTTGGTTCTGATCCGGGCTGCCTCCTTGACCTTGGTCGCCCTGATTTCCAGGATTATCGATCATGCCCGGATCTTCAATCCCGCCGGTCCCGTCGTCCGGGATGTCAGGATCGATGATCTCCTCCGAATCCGGTTCTTCCGGGTCCTCCGGCGGCAGTTCGCCGGCAGCGACAATCTGCACGATGTTGGAACGCTCGGACTCGGTATCTGTAGCTGGATCATAGGCCGTCACATAATACTCGTATGTCAGGCCTTCCAATGCGCTCATATCATCCATAGAGGTTCCGCTCACATCCAGAATCCGTCTGTATTCAGCCTCTGACGTTTCCTTGCGATAGACGCGGTACATAATGCCGTTTCCTTCAACCGGGTTCCAGCTCAGCTTGACGCTGAGGCTCTGCTCATCATACGAGCCCGTCAGACCGGTTACTGCGGCGAGCTCATGGTTTTGCTCCGGTGGAGGCGTTTCGGCTTCCATGCTCGGGAATGATTTCGCTTCATAACCCTGCACCGCCTTCTCCATAATCTTACCCCACATCGCCGCGGACATCGAACTGCTTCGCTTCAGCAGATGCTGGCGATCGGGCTGATCATAACCCATCCATATTGCTGCCGTCAGCTCCGGCGTATATCCGACGAACCACACGTCACGGTTCGAGCTGATACCTTCATAACCGCTCTGCGTGGTGCCTGTTTTACCGGCTACCGGCCTGCTGATTCGGGCATTGCGTCCAGTACCGTCCTGAACGACGCGCTGCATCATTTCCGTCATCTGAATCGCTGTTGATTCGCTCATGACGCGTTCGGCGTTGCGTCCCTTGTTCTCGTAAATGATTTTGCCTTTGCTGTCTTTAATCTGCTTAATGGCAAACGCTTCGTTCAGCTGGCCTCCATTGGCAAACGCACTGAACGCCTGGGCCATCTCAAACGTATTGGTGCCTGTACTCATCCCGCCAAGGGCAAGCGACAGGTTCATATCCTTTTCGGTCATTTGAATGCCGAGCTTCTGAGCAAAATTAACGCCGGTTTTCACACCGATATGATTCAGCAGCCACACCGCCGGAATGTTCTCCGAGTTCTGGATCGCATCCGACATACTGATCGTCTCGGAATAACCGTGTAGGTTTCTCGGACAATAGTTGCCAAAGCACTGCTGCTTGTTGCTCAGCCTGGAATCCTTGCTGAACTCCCCGCTTTCCAGCGCCGGCGCGTAAGAAACGATCGGCTTCAGGGAAGAGCCAGGCTGACGGCGGCTGTCCGTCGCCCGGTTGAATCCGCCCCGCATATAGTCTCTGCCGCCGGAAATCGCCACAATGCCGCCGGTTTCCTGGTTGATGATAACCATGGAGCCCTGCACGGGCTGATCATCCGGGCTTTCCTCAAAGTTCGCCGGATTGTTGAACTCATCTTCGACCGCACGCTGTGCGTTCATATCCATCGTTGTATAGATTTGATAGCCGCCAACGTTCAGATCATCCTCGGTTAAGTTCAGCTTCTCCTCCGCTTCTTCCATCACATAATCGATAAAGGCGGTGTAATGCTGCTTGCTTTCAGGCGGCTTGTACGTATAGTCCACCTTCTTCGCTTCCTCCGCCTCTTCTTGCGAGATGTAGCCCTGCTGCGCCATCAGCGTCAGCACAACCGCACGCCGCTCCTTGGAAAGGTCCGGGTTTTTGAGCGGATTGTAGCGGGAAGGCCCCTTCGGCATAGCCGCCAGTGTCGCCATTTCCCATAGCTCCAGATCATCCAGATTGGATTTGCCAAAATAGCGAATGGAGGCCGCTTTAATGCCATAATACGGACCCCCGAAGTTGATCCGATTCAAATACATCTCCAAAATTTCTTCCTTGGTATGATTCCGCTCAAGCGCCAAGGCGATCGACATCTCCGTCGCTTTCCGGAAGAATGTCTTGTCACGCGTGAGGAATATGTTTTTCGCCAGCTGCTGGGTGATCGTGCTGCCGCCCTCGACCATCGAGCGGGCCATAATATCCTTTACGGCCGCCCGTCCGATCGCCCAGATGTCCACCCCGTTATGCTCATTGAAGCGTTTGTCCTCTGTTGCGATAAACGCCGCCACCAGCAATTCGGGAATATCTTCATATTTAACCGGGTCGCTCTTCTGAATGGACAGTTCGCCCATAAGGACACCGTTGCGGTCATATACTTTGGAAGTTCCGTAAGCCGTCAATTTATCCTGATTTTGCTCCAGCAGCTTCTCGCCGCTGATCATGATGAACAAATAGCCGGCCAGCGCACAAAATATTGCAAATACAGCTGTGAAGAACAAAGCCCATGCAATGCGCTTCCCTCTGCCTTTTTTCTTTTTGGCTGTTTTTTTGCCAGCTGCGGGTGTTGGTTTATTTTTCTTTACCCTGGACATCTCGTTATCTTTTCCAGCCATTTGTCCCCCTCCTTGCTCCCTTGCGGGATATACTAGAACCTGTTCGCATCAGATGACGTCGGAACGAAAAGAACAACCTTTTCAGGTTGCTCTCTGCACTCCTTATACAACTAAACGAATTATAGACGAAAAAGTTTCAAATGCTTTTGTAACCGTATGTTTCGGACCCAGGGAATCAATCAGCAGATCGGGTTTATTCTTCGCTGCTGTTATCCTGCATCAGGGAAACATTGCGCTGCGGCATGAACGTGGAGATGGCATGCTTGTACACCATTTGCTGACGGCCATCGCTGTCGATCACGATCGTAAAGTTATCAAATGCCTTGATCGTTCCACGGATTTGAAAACCGTTTGTCAGGTATACCGTGGCCGGAATGTTCTCTTTGCGCAGTTGGTTCAAGAACGTATCTTGGATGTTAATGGACTTGTTCATTAGCCGTACCCCCAATGGATCAATTAGATTGTTTTGAAGTATATTCAAGATTTGAGCCGAACTTTCCTGCTATTATAGCACGGATTTTTTCATAATTAGCCGAAAAATTTGCCGGGTTCGATACATCCACCCATTCGATGTCCTTCATATGCCTGAACCATGACAGCTGGCGTTTTGCAAATCGGCGCGTATCCCGCTTGAGCAGCTCGACCGCATCTTCATAGCTGCATTGTCCTTGAAGATACGAAACGATCTCCTTATATCCGAGTCCCTGCATGGACACGAGGCTCGGTCCAAAGCCTCTGCCAAGCAGGAACGCCACCTCGTCAACGAGTCCCTCGCCCAGCATCTGATCGATACGTTCTTCAATACGTTTATATAGCATTTGCCTATCCATTGTCAAACCGATAAGGCATAGTTGATAGGGAGATTCCTTCTTTTGGGACGCCAATTGGGCTGACAGCGGGACACCTGTCAAATGATATACTTCCAGCGCCCGCACGACCCGCCGCAAGTCATTCGGATGAAGCTTTCCGGCCATCTCCGGATCAATTTGATGCAGCCGCTGATGCAGCGCTTCGGCCCCGTGCTCCTCCGCATAGCGGAGCTGCTCCTGCCGGAACGCCTCGTCGGCGCCCCCTTCCGAGAACCGGAAGCCGTAGCAGACGGATTCAATGTACAGCCCGGTGCCGCCCACAATGAACGGCAGGCGTCCCCGGTCTCCTACTTCCTGGATGATGCGGGTCGCCTGCTCCTGAAATTCGGCCGCCGAATAGGCATGTTCCGGATCATGAATATCAATCAGATGGTGGGGGATCCCCTCCATCTCATCCGGCTTGATTTTGGCGGTTCCGATATCCATCCCCCGATACACCTGCATCGAATCTCCGGATATGATCTCGCAGCCGAATGCCTTGGCGATTTCGATGCTCATTCTCGTCTTTCCGACCGCTGTCGGGCCGATCAGCACGAGCAATTTCGGTTTACTGTCAACTGTCAATGGAAATCACTCCGTACGTTATTTTCGATGTTCCCCGCTCCGGGACCGCAAAGCCCAGCCGCTCAAACTCCCCGCTGAATCTCGATTCCTTCATCACCACGGATTTTCTCGCTACCCGGACCGCTTCCCTGACACTGTCAGCATCCAGCGGCTCCCCATTGGCGTACAGCCGGAGCGGATGGATCGCAGCGGAATCCGTGAGCGGCTCGCGAAACATCGGGTCAAAATAGACGATATCCACGCTGCGGTCTGGCAAAGCGCGCAAATAGTCGAGATGATGCCCGTGCCTGACCTCAATACGCCGCATCGCGTCATCGCTGGCCTCCAGCTGGCTCTCATAGCAGCGCAGCCCCTCCTTGAGCAGCGCATACAGCGGCAGGGAGCTTTCCAGCGCGACGACCCGGCCACGAGGCCCGCTCTTGACCGAGAATACAAGCGAGTCTGAGCCGAGACCGGCCGTACAATCGATGACCGAGTCGCCTTCCTCCATCCCTGCTGCTTCCAGCATCGGGTCCGGGATGCCTTTCAGCACCCGCTTCAGTCGAATAAACCCCATGCTGGGATGAAACTCCATCACCGCACCGTCCGGCCCGCTGAGCCGGACATTGCCGCTCAGCACGACCAGAACGGTATCGTCCCCGGCTTTGGCAGCCAGCTTACGAACCGACATGCCGCAGCGCCGGACGTACCGGCAACCGGTTTCCCTGGCGAGCTGCCGTGCGCGCTCCACAATGTCAGGCGCCTCGGCTTCTCCAGTAGTTATAATCATGATACTCCTCCTTGCCGTCTACATAACACGCTTGAACATTTTCTCCAGATCGTAGGCGGAAAAGGAGACGATAATCGGTCGCCCGTGCGGGCAGGTATACGGCTGACGGCAGGCAGCGAGCCGCTCGATCAGCTTCATTGCTTCCTGCTCGGTCAGCTTCTGATTGGCCTTGATCGACGCCTTGCAGGAGCAGAGAATGGACGATTTCTCCCGCAGCTTCGCAACATCAATATTGCGCTCGCTCAACACCCATTCCGCCATTTCCTCAATCAGCTCCTTCTCATCGCCTTGAGGGAACCAGAACGGATGGGATCTGACCAGAAACGTCTGCCCGCCAAAAAACTCCAGATAAACGCCCGCCTGTTCAAACCAGTGCAGCCGCTCCTTCAGCTTCTCCGCTTCAGCTGGCGTAAACTCCAGCGTTATCGGCAGCAGCAGCTCCTGCGAAGCATCCGCCGGATTGCCAAACTTCTCGTAATAAAACTCGTAGTTGATCCGTTCATGTGCGGCATGCTGATCGATCAGATACAGGCCGCTGTCATTTTGGGCCACGATATAGGTCCCGTGGTGCTGCCCGATATAGGATAGCTCGGGAAACGCCGGTATTTCCGGCGTCGGTCCGGCTGCGCTCTGCAGCCATTCCCGGGTCACAGCAGCCACATTAGGGCTGCCAGCGGATGCAGGAGCCTTCCGGTAATCCGACTGATAACTGGAGGCTGCTGCCGTCTCTCTCATTTGCGCAGACGAGGCGGATGACCCTTGCCCTGCACGATAGGCCTGCCCATCCTGTGGCGGCCTTGTCGCGGCGCCTTGGGCGCTGCCGGCGGCGAATCCGCCTCCCCACGGCTCCGAAGGGAGCGATGCAGCGTCCCGGTCTACCCGCGCAGACGCGTTCCCGGATGACGGCGGCGAGGCTGGTGCATCCATCTCCCTTGTGTCCCGCTCAGGGGAAGCAGAAGGCGATGTCTGTCCTGGCGCAAACCGCAGCTGTTCCTGAATATACCCGCCGTCTCCTTTGCCAATCTGCTGTTTGGCCGGTCGCGGAATCAGCACCTCCTGCTGGTGCGCTCCCCGGATCTCTTCCTCGACAAACGAGTACAGCTCCGGCTCCTTGCTGAACCGGACCTCCAGCTTCGATGGATGGACGTTGACATCCACCAGCGACGGATGCATCGTCAGCTGCAGGACGGCAAGCGGAAAGCGGTTGATCGGCAGCAAGGTGTGATACCCTCTCAGAATGGCCTGGAACAGGCCATAATTCCGGATGTACCTGCCGTTGACGATGAGCGACATCCCGTTGCGGTTGGCACGCGTAAAGTCCGGACGGCTGACGTAGCCGCTCAACGTGTAGTCCATATTCTCCGCTTGCACCGCAACCATCGCCTTGGCCGCCTGGGTACCGTACACCGCCGCGATGACCTGCAGCACATCGCCATTGCCCAGCGTCTGCAGCAATGTATTGCCATTATGGCGAAGCGTGAAGGCGATATCGGGCCTGGACAGTGCCAGCCGGTACATGTAATCCGAGATGTGACCCAGTTCGGTCTGGATGGTCTTCATATATTTAAGCCTTGCCGGGGTATTGTAAAACAATTCCCTAACCAGAAAATCCGTTCCTCTTGTTGCAGCCGTCTCCTCATTCACCCGCAGATGGCCGCCCTCGATCTCAATCTTTCGTCCTTGCCCATCGCCCGTGCTGGAAGTAATAAGGCGCACCTTCGATACGGCGGCGATGGACGGCAGCGCTTCGCCGCGAAATCCGAGGCTCGTGATCCGGAACAGATCGCGCCCTTCAACAATTTTGCTGGTGGCATGCCGGTAAAATGCCGTCTCGCAATCCTCCGGATCGATTCCCGAGCCGTTATCGGTGACACGTATGCTGGCAAGACCGCCTTCTTCCACCGCTACATCGATTCTCGTGCTGCCGGCGTCAATCGCATTTTCGACCAGCTCCTTCACGACCGATGCCGGCCGCTCCACCACTTCACCCGCAGCAATCTGGTTGGCGATATGCTCGTCCAGCACATGTATTTTTCCCATGGTTCCACCTCCGTTACGGTAACGATCATCTATGATTCTTATGAATAAACGGCAAATCCGTTTACAAGTCTCTGGCTTTCTGCTTCAGCTCATTCAGCAATTGCATCGCCTGAAGCGGAGTCATATTCATGACATCCGCTCCTTTTACCGCATCGATAATGCCCTTCACCTGAGGGTCGAATGCTGCGGCCTCGGCTGCGGCCGCTGTCTGTCGCCGGGCATCCGCATGCTCTGCAGCCGCCGTATCCGCCTCGTCAAAAATCGACAGCTGGATCACCTCGCCCGGCGCTGGCCCGCGCTCTGCGGCAGCCTCAGCCGTCCCGCTAGCGATGGCGACCGCTTCATCAGCCTGCGCCTCTGGCTCGCTGCGCCGCAGCTCCTTCAGCGGGGCAGCCCCGCCAGTTTCATGCGGGCGCGGGCTGCCATCGCCAGGCAGCCCACCAGCAGCTGCGGCTGCTCCCTGACCGGCGCCAACAGCCAGCAGCGATACCTGCTCCAGTCCCTGCAGCAGCCCGTAGGCGCGCTCGATAATGCTGTGCGGAAGACCGGCCAGACGCGCACAGTAAATGCCGTAGCTGCTGTCTGCCGCGCCCGGAATAAGCTTGCGCAGAAAATGCACCTTATCCCCGCTCTCCTGCACCGCCATCGAGAAATTCCGCAGGCCAGACAAGCTCTCCTGCAGATGAGCCAGCTCGTGGAAATGCGTGGACACCAGCGCTTTGCAGCCAATATGGTCATGAACGTATTCGATGACCGCCTGGGCAATCGCCATCCCTTCGCTGGTCGACGTTCCCCGGCCCAGCTCGTCAATAATGATCAGACTGCGCGGCGTTGCCTTGTCTGTCATCACCTGAATGTCGGCCATCTCCACCATGAAGGTGCTCTGGCCGCCAATCAGGTCATCGGCTGCTCCGATCCGGGTAAAGATGCGGTCGACCATCGGGATGACCGCCCGCTCCGCCGGAACGAAGCAGCCGATCTGCGCCAGGATCGACAGCAGCGCCACCTGGCGCATATACGTGCTCTTCCCGGCCATATTCGGGCCGGTGATGAGCAGGATGGACGAGCCGTCCTTCCGCAGCTCCGTGCCGTTGGCGACGAAGGACGTGTCCTTCATGACCGCCTCCACCACCGGATGGCGGCCGCCCTCGACGATCAGATCGTACCCTTCGCTCAGCTCCGGCTTGACGAAGCGGTGCTCGGCGCTGACCGCAGCCAGCGATTGATACACATCAATTTCCGCGATTTTCTCAGCCAGCTTCTGCAGCCGGGATACTTGGGTGTTCAGCTTGTCCCGCAGTTCAGTGAACAGCGCATACTCGAGGTCCACCATCTTCTCCTGCGCCTCCAGAATCAGGCTCTCCTTCTCCTTCAGCTCCGGTGTGACGAAACGTTCCGCATTAGCCAGCGTTTGCTTGCGCTCATAGCGTCCCTCCGGCAGCGAGGACAGATTGGACTTGGTCACTTCAATGAAGTAGCCAAACACTTTGTTATAGCCGATCTTGAGCGATTTGATGCCCGTCTCCGCCCGCTCTCTGGCTTCCAGCTCCGCGATCCAGCGCTTGCCGTTCGTGCTGGCCTCGCGCAGCTCGTCAAGCCGTTCGTGGAAGCCCGGCTTGATAATGCCGCCATCGCGTACCGAGACCGGCGGATCATCGACAATGGCTTCCTCGATCAGCTCGCGCAGGTCCTCGCAGGCGTCCATCTCCGCCGCCAGGCGGCGGAGCGTCGCCGACCCGGCAGTGCCGCACATCTCCTTGATGCCCGGCACCTGTCCCAAGGACAGCTTCAACGCATTCATATCCCGGCCGTTGGCGCTGCCAAAGGCGATCCGCCCCACGAGGCGCTCCAGATCATATATCTCCTTGAGCGCCCCGCGCAGATCCTCGCGGAGTATGTACTGATGATACAAATATTCAACCGCCTCCAGCCGCTCCTCGATCCGGCTCTTGGACAGCAGCGGCTTGTCGATCCGGCGGCGCAGCAATCTCGCGCCCATCGAGGTTTCCGTCCGATCCAGCAGCCACAGCAGCGATCCTTTCTTGGAGCGCTCGCGAACCGTCTCCACCAGCTCCAGATTGCGTCTTGTGAACGGATCAAGCACCATGTATTGCCCCGGTTCATACGACGAAATCTCGGTCAACTGACCGAGCGAACGCTTCTGTGTCTCACTTAAATAAGAGATCAGCAGCGAGACGCAAATTCGGCGCTCCTCCTCCAGACGGGCCCAGGCAGCCTCGCCGAACTGGGATTTCACCAGCTCGTCCTCCCGGCGTTCCCAAGGCGTATACACCACAGCCCGGCCTCCCGGCGGCATCTGCCCGGAGATGACGTCCAGCAGGTCGGCATCGCCGATCATTTCAGACGGCTCATACAGATTGATCTCATCGCGCAGCCATTCCTCCGATGCCGGCACCGAGGTCACGTACAGCTCCCCGGTTGACAGGTCGCACGCGGCAAGCGAGTACAAGCCGCCAGTGCCGGTCACGCACACCATATAGTTGTTGGACCTGTCGCCAACCACCTTGCTGTCCATGATCGTGCCGGGTGTCACCACCCGGACGATTTCCCGTCGGACCATACCCTTGACAGCGGAGGCATCCTCCATCTGTTCGCAGATCGCCACCTTGTAGCCTTTTTCAATGAGACGTTGAATATAGCCCTCGGCGGAATGGTAAGGGACACCGCACATCGGGATGCGCTCATCCCCGCCCCCTTCCCGGCCGGTTAATGTAATTTCCAGCTCTTTCGAAGCCAGAATCGCATCATCAAAAAACATTTCATAAAAATCGCCCAAACGGAAAAAAAGAAACGCATCCTGCGCTTGTTCCTTTATCTTTAAATATTGTTCAATCATCGGCGTATATTTAGCCATGACGTACCTCCATACCTCTCAAGCTTGACCTCTATTATAACAGAAATTGTCGGCATGGACTTACGGCTTGACCGGAATGTTCCATAGCGGGCGAATATCCCGGCTCTCATTCCAAGTCCGGCTCTCCCGGATGAATGCCATCAGCCGCTCGATCTCCGATGCGTATTTCGGATATTCCGGCAAGGAAGACATATCCCGATGCCACCCCGGCATACACTCCTTTAATAAATCGACGTCACCTTCGTAAAAAGCCCGGTGGTACCGTTCCGTATTCAGCGGTCTGGCCTGCAGTCGGTCGCTGTAGCGGGCAACCAGATAGGCAATGGAGAGCGCAACCTTCGTCACAAACGGCGACACCAGAAAGCTTGGCAGCGTACGATATTCAAACCCGCCGTGGGGCTGCCTGCGAAAATCGCCGAGAAAGCCGTAACGAGGTCTTCGGCCCCTCGCCCGCGGGTCCTCCACAATCAGGAGCGGCAGCGCCAAATAATTGTCCAGCGCCTGCAGAAGATGCAGCGTTAACGGTACCCCGCTGAAATGGATATGGCCGCCAAGCGGATAATCCGGTACAGGCAGTCCTCCTGCTTTCCAGGCGAGCGAGCGGTCCGTCACAATTCGGGAGGCTTCCCGCAGCGCCTTGCGCATCTCCAGCAGCAGCGCCTCCGGGTCCGGCTGCGGATCTGGCCGCAGCTCTGCCAGCGGGTAGATCAGCTGATCCTGGTCGCGCACCGAATCGCATCCGACCGTTCCGACCCTGTCCATGAACTCGGACGCGAGCACAATCTGTCCATCCCGCACCAGCACAAACTCCGGATCCATCCCCATCAGCAATACGGCATCCTGCTGGCCCTCCATGTTTACAACTGCAGGAGACGAACCCTCGGTACGCACAGGCCCAGCGCTCATCACCGCTTTTCTGCTGCTCTCCTTCTGCCATACCTCATCCACCACGTAACCGCGTCCCGGCAGGACTGTCAGCTGCACCTCGCCTTCCTCTGCGCCGAGCGTGTAGAGCGTCCGCACCGCCGCTTTGCCTAACCGTCGATGCAGCCCGTCTGCGAACAGACCCGTATGCGGGTCCGGCTCATGCTGGAACGAGCTGCCTCCTTGCAGATGAAGCTGGATGAAGGCCGGCATCAGCTGCCTGACCCTTACCGTGTAGCTGGCGGTATAGCGATCCTGTGGCCGCTGCCGGGAAACGATTCGGGACGGAATGCCCGACCGTTCAAGCCGGGACTGGGAAGCCGATGCCGCCGCCTCGGCCACGCGGACATATTCATGACGGGATACGGGGTTGTCGAGCTGTCTAATCAATGTCAATCCACCTCCAAGAAAAAAATAAAAAAGAGGGCATCCGCCCTCCGCAAAGCTGCCCTCACCGCATATGCTGTAATACAACCGGTTCGGAGGAGAGCTTACAGTTCATCCTCCAGATTTTCAAACTCAAGGTCTTCATAATCCTCCACTTCTTCACCGAGCACGTAATCGAAATCTTTGTCTTCGTAGTCGCCGTGCTGATGCTCGCACACCTTCACCAGAACCTTCGTCTCCGCCACCAGTTCCACCGCATACTCCCGTTCTACCCGCAGAATGACACTGGTGCCATTCGAGGACACGGTAGCCTCCACGCAGCTCGGCTCCTGTGTCGCTTCTGCCGACACTTCAACCGTTGACGCACGATGCTTCGGATCCAGATAGGAAAGAGGCACGCGTTCTACATACGATACCGTTTCTTTTGCCACATCCGTCTGTGAATTTTTGTTATGCGAGTACCAGATGTTGAGATCGTAAGTACCTATAACTTCAATTCCGTCTCCGGCGGCAACCGCCTCGTATTGATGGTTTATAATCCAAGCCCCCAAAATACTGGTCGGATTATTAGGCGGAGTCACGGTATGTGTTACGGTAGAGAATTTACGACCTTTGCCACAGATCGCTTTTGTGATGATTTCTCTACATTGGTGTTTATGACTCAATGACATCTTCGAACCTCCTCCATACAATCATTCCATACATGTGTATGCAAGACATGGGCGAATGTTGAATGAAGTGGTCCAAATAAATTCATATGATGCCAAAAATATTAGAAAAAAGTTCGACCCTGCCGCATTTAATCTGCGTTTTCCGCTTTCTCCCGAGCTTTTTTCGACGTGGGCGCCTTGTATTTCTTCGAAATGTTCAGATAATACTCCAGCTCGCGGCACAGCTGCATAATCGCTGCCCGCAGTTCAAACTCCTCACGCGTCGTCGGCAGCTCCATCTCCCTGAATTTGGCCTGCAGCTCACTCAGCAGCACCTCGGTTTGGCCGGTGTACCCTTCGGATATGACATCCTTGCTCAGCTGCTCGAACAGCGCGGAGGCCAGCACCCCGTGCGGGAGCTTCTCGTAAATTTGCGAAATCTGATGCATCATGCTCTGGACGATCTCCATCTGCTCCTTGCGCATATAGAAATATATGTTCCAGCTGGCGCTCGGATGAATGATTTGATTCTCCATCGTCCGATTCGCCTCCTGGATGCCCCGCTCGATTTGGCGGCTTGCTTCAATTAGCTCGCGTCCGTCCCATACATGGGTCGGATCTTTTAATGTAAGTGAGAAATGCTTGAAGATGACCGAGAAGAGCCCGTCCACCTTGTGGCGAATTTCCGTCATGGAGCCTTGGCTGTTCGGCATGTAGATCAAATTGACCACCATCGCAGAACCGAGGCCGATGATCAGCAAGGCAATCTGGATCAGCAGGATGTCCAATCCGATCTCCTCACCGGAAAACACCCGGAACACAACGACCGAGCTGGTGATGATGCCTTCTTTGAAGTTCGCTTTGGCAATCGCCGGAAACGCCAGAAGAATATAGAGGGCCAGAACCCAATAATGAAATCCGAATGAATAGAATAAAATACTGGCCAGCAACAGTCCCAGAACAGATGCAAAAAAACGGGCGCTTACCGAGCGCACGCTCCGCTTCCGGGTGACGTCCACCCCCAGAATCGCTAATAGACCGGCGGACGTCGCGCCGGGGATGTTCAATGCGTCTGTAATTAGAATAGCCAGCAAAGATGCAACCGCTGATTTAATGACTCGAAATCCCATGTATGCCTCCGCTAGGATGATATGGTTCTCCTTCTCATCCTAGCGGATTTTCCTTCCATTCACAACTGCATCCATCACATTGGGCCGCCCTAGCGGTGGGCCAGCAGTTTTCTTTCAATATAAACTACGATTTGATACATCGCCGTCGCCACCACCGCAATAATGAGCAGACTGGAGAGCACCAGCGTGAAGTTGAACACCTGGAAGCCGTACATAATCAGGTACCCAAGTCCGGATTTCGCCACCAAAAACTCGCCGACAATGACGCCGACCCAGGCCATGCCGACATTCACCTTCAGCGTTGAGACGATCGCCGGGTAAGAAGCAGGCAGGATCACCCGCTGAAAGACCTGCGGCTTCGTTCCGCCAAAGGTGCGAACCACCTTGATCAGATTGGCATCGACTTCATTAAAGCTGTTGTAGACGACCAGCGTCGTTACGATGATGGTGATGGACAGCGTGGTGACCACAATGGCGTTGAAGCCGGCCCCGAACATGACGATGAAGATCGGACCGAGCGCCACCTTGGGCATGCTGTTGAACACAACCATGTACGGATCCAGCACCTTCGACAGGAATGGAGACCACCAGATGCATACCGCCAGCAAGGTGCCCAGCAGCGTTCCGAGCAAAAAGCCGACGACCGTCTCCCCGACGGTGATGGCCAAATGCCCCCACAGCTCACCGCTGATCATGTAATCCCATATATTCGCAAAAATACGGGTCGGATAACTGAATAGCAGCACATCAATCCATTTCCATCTGCCGGCCATTTCCCACCATACAAAAAACAGCAGCAGCAAACTGAGCTGTACTGTCAATACCCGGGCCTGCAAGCCACGCTTTTGCCTCATGTGCATCCGGTGGATGTGATCCAGCCACTCACTTGAAGATGAGCCTTGGGAAGAGGAACTTTGATCGGAAGGATTGCGATTGTTGTTCGCCATGTCAGTCCACTCCTTCACGGGTCGTCATTTGCATCTCTTGCCATATTTCCTGGAATAACTCATTGAAGCCCGGCTGGTTGCGTGCATGAAAAGGCTGTGCCTGACGAATATGGTCCGGTATGACAAACATGCGATGGATCCTGCCCGGATTCCGGTTCAGCAGCACCACCTTATCACTCATGGCAACCGCTTCGGACAAATCATGGGTGACCAGAATCGCCGTTTTCCCCCGCTCCTTGAGCGTTTGTACTATCAGGTCCTCCAGCTGCAGCTTGGTCTGGTAGTCCAATGCGGAGAATGGCTCATCCAGCAACAGCAGCGCCGGGTCCGTAGCCAGTGTCCGCACGAGGGCAACCCGCTGCCTCATCCCGCCGGACAGCTGGGCGGGATACAGTGTTCCGCTGTTCCCCAGCCCCATCTCCTGCAATAGATTCTCAATCCGGCCCCTGCTGTCCGGCGTCAGCCTCCCGGTCAGCTCCAGGCCGATCATGGCATTCTCCATAATGGTCCGCCAAGGAAACAAATAGTCCTGCTGCAGCATATACCCCACCTCAGAGGTCGGCCCGTTCACCGGCTTTCCGTGAACGAGCACTTCACCCCGGGAGGGCTTTAACAGCCCGGCAATGACGGACAGAATAGTTGTTTTCCCGCATCCGCTCGGCCCGACCAGGCTGATGAACTCCCCTTTTCGAACCTGCATATCAATTCCTTCCACAGCCAGAGAGGCTTCCCGGTCGGTGACGTACACATGGGCGATGTTTTTCATTTCCACGACAGGTACCATGGCGCACTCTCCTTTCTGATATGGCTTAGAAGTACCTCTTACTTGCTTTCCATCGCTTTTTCGGCAAAGGAGTTATCCACGATGGCCTCCGGCGCGACCCGCTCCCTGAGCTCGCCTGCCTGGTCCATTACATCCAGCAGATTGTTCCATTCCTCTTCATCCAGAATCGGATCGGTTGCGTACGTTCCTTGTTCCTTGTAGCGCTTGACGGAGGATACGACAATGTCCCGGTCTGTATCTCTGAAATACGGCAGGATCGCGTCGGCGATCTCCTCCGGCGAATGGGAATCGACCCACTGCTGCGCTTTATAGAGCGCCGTCGTAAACCGCTGGACCGTATCTTCTTTTTGGCTGATATAGCTCTGTTTGGCCATGAATGCCGTGTACGGCAGCTTGCCGCTTTCAACCCCGAAGGAAGCAACGACCTTGCCGCGCCCTTCTTTCTCGAAGATGGAAGCTTGCGGTTCAAAGAGCTGTACGAATTCCCCCGTTCCGGAAGCGTAGGCCGAAGCGATGTTGGCAAAATCGATATTTTGAATCAGCTCCAGATCCGCATGGGGATCCACCCCTTTTTTGCGTAGCGCAAATTCTCCGGCCATCTGCGGCATGCCGCCTTTACGCTGGCCGAGGAAGACACTTCCCTTCAGCATCTCCCAGTCAAATTCAGTGTCGGTGTTTCGCGCCATCAGAAACGTTCCATCCGTCTGTGTCAGCTGGCCGAAATTAATCACCGGGTCGTCTGAGCCCTGCTGGTATACATATATGGAGGTTTCCGACCCGACCAGCGCTACATCGATCGCATCGGACAGCAGGGCCGTCATTGTCTTGTCTCCGCCCGGTGTCGTCTGCAGCTCTACATCAAGTCCTTCCGCCTCGAAAAAACCTTTTTCCAGCGCAACATATTGCGGAGCATAGAAGATCGACCGCGTAACTTCACCGATCCTCACTTTGGTCTTGTCACCGCTCCCGCCGCAGCCGGACAGTACTGTACCGCACAATAACAGCAAGGCCAGCGTCAGCCCAAGCCATGCGTGACCCTTCTTATGAAGCTTCATCGTACGTCCCCCTCCATTCCTTGACCCTGCATTTCTATCAGCATATGCACAGTCTCGGTCAAAGGTTAAACAGCCTGGATACCGCAAGGGCCCGATAGGCAAGGAGGGTGCGGATGAGACAAAAAAAACGCCGAAGACCGCAGCCATACATAGGCCGCAATCTTCAGCATTTTCGCAAATATTCCCTATTCCTCAATCCCGTCAAGCCGGAATAAAGATACGAACTACAGCTTGTAAATCTCCGTATATTTGGCTTCCAGATAGTCTGCCAGATAATCCGGGTTCAATTCCTCGCCGGTGACACGTTTAATAATCTCAGCCGGCTTCTCGCTTTTGCCGTACTTGTAGATTTTGTCGGTCAGCCATTCCTTGATCGGTGCCAGCTTGCCCTCTTCAATGAGATTATCCAGGTTCGGAATCTCTTGGCGCATCGTGTTCAGAATCTGGGCCGCATACATATTGCCCAGGGAGTACGAGGCAAAATAGCCGAAGTCTCCCCCGGACCAATGAACATCCTGAAGGACGCCGACGCCGTCATTCGGAGGTGTAAGCCCGAGGTAGTCCTGATACTTGGCGTTCCAGGTGGCCGGCAGCTCCTTGACGCTCAGCCCTTCGTTGAAAATCATCTTCTCGATTTCATAGCGGATAATGATGTGCAGATTATAAGTCAGCTCATCCGCTTCGATCCGGATCAAAGAATTCTCTACCCGATTGGCTGCCAGGAACAGCTGCTCAGCTGTAACGTCCTTCAGCTGTTCCGGGAAATGCTGCTGCAAATCGGTAAAATACCGGTTCCAGAACGGACGGCTGCGGCCGATCATATTTTCCCACAGGCGGGATTGGGACTCATGGATCCCCATGGACGTTCCGCCCGCAAGCGGCGTGCCTGCCAGCTCGATGTCCACATTTTGCTCATACAGGGCGTGCCCGCCTTCATGCAACGAGCTGTAGATGGCGCTAAGCACGTCGTCCTGATGGAACTTGGTTGTAATCCGCACATCGCGCGGATTCAGGCCTGTTGCGAACGGATGGACGCTCTCATCCAGACGCCCCGCTTCAAAGTCGTAGCCCATCTGCTCCAGCAGGAACAGGCTGAGCTTCTTCTGCTGCTCTTTCGGGAACAGCTGCTTCAGGAAGCCGGTCTCCGGCTCGAATGTGGATTTCTGGATGGCCTGTACCAGCGGAACGAGACGGGCTTTCAGCCGGTCAAAGATCGCGTCCAGCTTCTCCACCGTCATCTCCGGCTCATACATATCCAGCAAAGTATCGTACCGGGTATCCTTTACCCCCCAGTAATCAATAAATTCTTGCTTGAGGGCAACGATTCTGGACAGATACGGCTCGAATCCGGCAAAGTCGCTATTCTCCTTCGCTTCCTCCCATTTCACTTCCGACTGCGAAGACAGGATCGTGTACTCCTGGAATTTCTCCGGCGGGATGGATTGGCTCTGCTCATAGTTTTTGCGAACCTCGGCGACCATACGGCGGCTGCGTTCATCCAGCTGCTGTTCATTTTGTGGCTCGGCAAAAATCGCCAGCAGCTGTCCCATCTCCTCAGACACCTGCAGCTTAAAGCCTTCCGTTGACAAAATGCCGATCGTTTCCGAACGGATATCCGTCCCTTTGCGCGGTGCGCCTGTTCGCAGATCCCAATACAGCAAACCAAGGGCTTCGTTATAGCTTATAATTTTGCGAACGAGCTGCTGAAACTGCTCCCAATGTTTATGTAACTGTGCATCCATCCATATCACCTGCTTATACAATTTATAGGATTCGCCCCTACTCTATTGATGATACTTTTTACTAGGTATATAATCAACTTTCAGAAAGCATAAATTCATACTTACATACAAAGGAGTGTCATGGGCCCATGAAATTACAGTTAACCCCTTTAGCGGAACGAAGGTTGAAAGAGAAGATCGGGACCGCTGCCGGCGGCGTCAGGCTGGTCTATGACACCGATGGCTGCGGTTGTGCCGTCAATGGTGTTCCCGCACTGCAGATCATTCACAAGGCTTCCGAAGACGATATCGCTATGGAAACCGACAGCCCGATCCCGTTTTATATGAACAGCAGGCAGGCCGTCTTTTTCGAAGAACAAATGAGGCTTGAAGGCAACGAAAACACCTATTCTTTCCAGCTGGACAGCAGTTCGCAGAACTATGGCACCAACATTCGGATCGTTGATAACCGCGATTAATTCAAGTGACATTTCGAGGAGGAAACCTAAATGACAACGAAACATCTTCATAGCATTCTGGAACATAACCGCAGTTTTGTAGAGAACAAGGAATATGAATCTTACGTAACCGGCCGATTCCCGGACAAGAAAATGGTCGTTATCACATGCATGGATACCCGTCTTGTTGAGCTGCTGCCCAAAGCGATGAATTTCAAGAACGGTGATGTAAAAGTCATTAAAAATGCCGGGGCGATCATTTCCCAACCGTTCGGCAGTGTTATGCGCAGTGTGATGGTGGCCTTGTATGAGCTTCAGGCCGAGGAAGTGGTTGTCGTTGGCCATCATGAATGCGGCATGGCCTCCCTCAATGCTGAAGTGATGATTCAGCATATGCGGGATCGCGGCATTTCCGATGAGGTGCTTGCAACGCTTGAAAACTCGGGCATCCGGCTTAACAAATGGCTGCGCGGCTTCGATAACGTGGAGGACGGCGTGCGCAGTACGGTCAGCCTGATCAAGAATCACCCCCTCCTTCCACCGGATGTACCGGTTCATGGCATGGTCATTCATCCGACGACCGGGGCGCTTGATCTTGTTGTGGATGGGTACGAGAGCTAACTCGCGCCCTCCGGCCTCTGGTTCTATGCAGCGTTCTACGGATTGTGCATAACAGCCAAGGAGCGTGTTCTGTCAAGACTAACGATCTTGCAGAGCACCTCCTTTTTTTGTTTCATTAAAGCTGCTTTAGCCGGCGTAAAGCCCGTCACGCCTTTGCCCATTTTTGGTCACAAATTTTCCATATTATTTCACTCAAGGTCTACTTTCAGTTGTCAAACCATACAGTTTCAGTGTACACTTTGATCAAACGGACCAACAGGCGAATGACGCATCCTCGCCCGGGTCCACGATATGCGTTTCAAAGGGAGTTATGTCCATGAATACGTTGTCATACGGATTGCTAGGATTAGTGGCCAGAAAAGAATCATCCGGATATGATCTGATGCTAAGGATACAGCCGTTCTGGCAAGCCAAGCACAGTCAAATCTATCCTCTTCTCGCCAGCATGGAAGACAAGCAGCTGCTTTCTTCCTATTGGGTACAGCAGAATGACAAGCCTGACAAAAAAATATATGCCATCACGGAAAAAGGCCTGCAGAAGCTGCGTGAATGGATGTACCAGCCGATTGCCCCAGCGGTCACGAAGGATGAGCTCTCGCTTCGCACATTCTGTCTGTGGCTCGCCGAGATCGGTGTCGCCATCGATATATACGAAGATCGCAGAAGCATCTATACGGAGAAGAAGCGATTCTTCGAGAATATATTAGAGGGTATTCCGGAGGACAGCCGTGAATTCGGAAGCAAGACTTTCAGCAACTATATTCTGGCTACCAAAGGGCTCATGTTGGCTGAAACCGAGCTGAAATGGTGCGATTGGGTCCTCAGTTTGCTGAAACAGCATCAGTCATCCAGTTCAGGACAATCATGATCCTATTTATTTGAAACCATGTCGTGACTCGTCCGTATGTACTAGATGTACACTAAATTTTTTCTGGGAGGCTCAACAGAACGATATGAAAAAAGTACTGGCGATTCTAGTGGTATTTACACTTTTCTTTGTAACGCTGGCGCCTGATTCCGCAGATGCAAGACGAGGCGGCGGATTCAAGTCCGGAACAAAGTCTTACACCAATACGCCGAAGAAGAATGACAGCAACGTTCAGCAGAGCAATTCGTCCAACAACAACACGGGCGCAACTGCTGGCTCGACAGCGAACCGTACAGGCGGTGGCGGTCTTTTTGGCGGCGGCGGATTCATGAAAGGCATGATGATCGGTGGTCTTGCAGGACTTCTGTTCGGCGGCATGTTTGCTGGTATGGGCTTCATGGGTGAGCTTCTGGGTCTTCTGATTAACCTGGTCGCCATCTGGGCTATCATTATGGTCATTATGGCTATCGTGCGCACGATCCGAAATCGTCGCAAGCCAGCTGTAGAGCAACACAACAACAATCATCATAATAACAATCGGTATTAATCAATGATTCTCAGCATGGACGAAATCGTCAATGCCATTTGCCTGCATCAGGCAGAGCGCAAAGGCGTCAAACCGACAGATGTTACTGTGGAGCTCAGCTGGGATGAAGATACAGGGTATACTGCCGAGGTATGGGTTCACGGCCG
Organism: Paenibacillus sp. 7541; assembly: GCF_002276395.1. NCBI lineage: Bacteria > Bacillati > Bacillota > Bacilli > Caryophanales > Paenibacillaceae > Paenibacillus > Paenibacillus sp. 7541. The sequence continues at coordinate 175,281 of NZ_NQLZ01000022.1, forward strand.
CAGTCAATACTTGATTGAGGCTAACCTTACGGAGGCGATTCTTCGCTACCTGTATACCGAATACAATATCCGGGCCTACCGTGAACAGATCAGGCTGGAACTGGAAGACGAAATCGTTGCGATTGTACAGCAGTGACCGATTCCATCAAGATGCCCCGCAAGATGAACTTCTTGCGGGGCATCTTTTTTTTTCGCTGTCGTGGGATGGTAATAACATGGTATTGTAGTAGAGTTTGGTAGATTGATATAATGAAGCTATTATTAGGTTTGTTAGGGGGAACGAATGTGTCGAATCGTAATCACCCATCTACCATGAACGCCAGCCATGTGAAAGCATTAATCGAAGAAGAACAGGATTTCGGGTTTGCCCGTGTGTATGCGGCAGAGCTGATATACAAGAAGAAGCCCGTATTGGATCCGGGGACACTTCAGCGCAATATGGAGCGCTATACCGGGCAAGTCAGTGCCCCCGAGCCTGAGGGGCTCACTCCTTCTATTGAGTATCACGCGCAGAGGGAGAACATTCAGAAAGAGCAGCTGCTCCATTATTTCCACCTCGACTATATGGTGCAATATGCGGAAGGCGAGCTGCCTGCACAGACAAGCCTCATTCCGATCTCCCAACGTCCGATAAGCAAATATGAATCGTCAATCCAGCACAGCAGGCACTGGCCGGAGGCGGCAGCCGTGATGAAGGAAAGTTCCTATACATGGCTGCTCGTGGACCTGATGGCCTCCGGGCTAGAGCCAAAATCCAGGCTGCAGCTGTTTACCGATGCTCTGCTGGCAGTGCTAGAGACAGCGCCAGCAGACGCGATTTATTTCCGTGAGAGCGACAAGCTGGTAGAGCCCGCTGCATGGATCGCGGCGGTTCAGAAGGGGGATTTACTATACGGGGCGATGAATATTCGTTTCTTCCCGATGCAGCATGGCGAGCACGCCCGGAAGGAAATGCTCATGGATTCTATCGGCCTTGCCGCTCTGGGCATCCCTGATGTGCAATGCCATTTCTATGACCTGGATCCGGACGAGGTAGCCAGCCGCTTGACGAGCTTCGGTCACGATCTCTTCGAACACGGCAAGCTGATCTCCGTCCTGGGCGCCAGCTCCGTCCCTCCCCTACCTGGCGCAAGGCAGTGGCGGTATGAGCACCAATATGCGCTGGCCGCACCGCATCGTGTCGTCGTGGATCTAGACCCGGGAGATCCTTATTATGCCGGGCGGCGCAACCAGCCGCACGGGAACCGTTGAACTTGATTTTAGCCCTTAGCTTCATGCCACTGAACGCTTACATCTTGTAGCCGTTGGGTGCGGGAATAGGCACGGCCCGCGGCAGCCGCGTCGCAGTCTGTTATACATGCATGAAGAGCTCTTCCCTGCTCCACCGGACCGGGAAGAGCTGCTTTTTATATTGCACGCTTCCTTCGTGGTTCACCAAGCCAAAAAACACCACTTTCGTTGTATTGCATATTCATACAATAGCTGATAGGATAGCTTTTGGAATATGTACATAACGCGATACAGCGATCCCTATTACTTAGAAGCAGGTGAACACATTTTGAAACTGTTAAAGGAATTTAAGACCTTTGCCCTTAGAGGAAACGTACTGGACTTGGCGATCGGGGTCATCATTGGCGCTGCATTCGGGAGCATCGTATCCTCTCTGGTCAATGACATCATCACACCGCTGATTGGGCTTCTGCTAGGCGGAATCAACTTCTCCGGCCTGCAGGCTACCGTAGGAGATGCCGTCATAACCTATGGCGTGTTCCTCCAATCCGTCATTGACTTCCTGATCACGGCTTTTGCAATCTTTATGTTTATCCGGTTGATCAATCGTTTCAAGCATAAGGAAGAAGAGAAGGCCGAAGAGCCGCCTGCCCCTTCGAAAGAGGAAGAGCTTCTCTCCGAAATTCGTGATCTGTTGAAACAGCAAAACAGCAAGCCGTCCTAAAGGCAGCACATACAGACAAACCCGCCTCCCCGGAGTATTCTTTCCGAAGCTGGCGGGTCTTTTATTTCATGTTCCGGATGAATGATCCGGCATCAGCCTCTTCTTGCTCACGGCATCAGTCCTCGTCAAAAACGATGCGGGTTGCTTTCCCGTAGGCTCGCGGAAGTCTCGGCAGCACCCGGATATCGCAATCGATATGGAGCTTCTCCTTCATATGCTCCGAGACTTTGTCACTCAGCTCGCGATCTCCCATATTCGTTTGGTACGGCTCGATCTCGATGATCAGCTTCTGAGTCGCTGTAATTTTGAAGTGATACCAGAATCCGACCTCAGGCACCTGAAGCAGGTAATGCTCCAGCATGAATGGCGAGAACATCTCACGATCCAGCATAATCTGGTTCTCCTGACGTCCTCTTAAATGAATGATTTCCAGCGGATTTCCGCAGCTGCAGCGCGCTTGCTGAAGATAGCCAATCTCACCGCTGCGATAGCGGATCATCGGCATGCCTTCTCTCAGCAAGGTCGTCACCACGATCTCCCCAACCTCCCCGTCATCGAGCAAGCGGCCGGTGTTCGGCTCAACGATCTCTACGATGACATGACCTTGAGCGACATGGTAGCCGCTGTGCTCGCTGCATTCAATCCCGATCACTCCGCATTCGGAGGAACCATAGAAGAAGGAAACCTCACAGCCCCAAATATGCTCCAGCCGCTCCCGAAACGTCGGAGAACAGCCTTCGCCGGTCAGAATGATCCGTTTCAAGCCAATCTCTCTCCGCAAGTCCATTCCAAGCTTGTCCGCTTCCTCTGCGAGCATCACCGCATACGATGGCGTAGTGGCCATTACCGAGGCTCGGAATTCCTTCATCAATTCCAGGGATTGATCGACGGGCGCCATGTAGCTGCCCTTGCCGAGCGACAGCACCATACTTCCAAAAGCGAATTGATACAATCTTTGGAAACCGAGACCGGGAAGCGCAAATTCATAAGGCAGGGCCACCGCCACGACATCCTGCTCATTCTCCGGGAACAGCTGCGTATACTTCGGCAGCAGTTCATACACATACTGATCGTTAAGGGTGAAGGAAGTATAAATCGGCCCGCCTGTCGAACCGAAATTAACATGAACCTGGCCAACCTCCCTCCGATCACAGCACAGCAGCTTGGATTTCTCCCCACGGATATCATCCTTGCTCAGAAACGGAATACGTGTCATTTCCCCCAGATCAGCAATTTCAGGCTTGCTTAACCCCGCCTGTATGAACGCATGGCGATAGAAATCATTGTGTTTCCAGGCATGGCGTAATGTGACGTTGAGTGCATGCAGTTGATACTCTCTGATCTGCTGGCTGCTAAGCATTTCGAAGCTCAACCCGCTGCGCTCCAGCTCGTCATAATAATCCAGCAGCGGCTGCAGCGCAGGCGCAGCATCGCCCACCTTGAGCAGTATCTTTCGGGACGGTTTCCTCTGAATCAGCACTCGCCAGATCCTCCTTCGCTTCTTCCATATTTTTATGAGATTGGCTTTCCTAAATCTTCAATCAGGATTATGAAGGACGACATCCGGTCCTGCCGGATGATTCATATTTACGAAAATAACGGTTCGGGGAACAGTAAGCCGTGTGAACGATAGCGGCTTCGGGGAATACGAATTTCGCTTAACAGGGGCATATTTCTAGTATTTATTCTATTTTTGGCTTGATTATATCATTGGCGTCTAGATTTGAGTATGGGGAGAAATTGTCGTAGCATCTCTGTTTCTGTCGAGTAGATCCATACCATCTATCTCCTGCTGGACAAAGATTGCCGCCGTCTATTCACGAGGTTATCCAAGTAGAAAAAGGAGTCTCCCCCAGACCATCCGGCCTTCGGGGAAACTCCGATCCTTTTTATCATCCGCTTGTCGATCCGTTTATCACTTGCATCATGGCTCTGTAACAGCGCAGAGTCCTGCTCACATCATCCGAATCTCTCTAGATGGATGGCCCGGCATTCAAGCCGCTTACCCGCAGCTGCGACCAATCCGGCTCTATTCCTTCCGGATGCCGGATCAGCACTTGACGGCTTTCTCCCGGCAATAAATCGAAATAGTTGTCGCTGAATCGCAAATTTCCGAGCGGCAGCTCCAGTTTTACGAACCGGACAAGGCCCTCCTTGGCGGTCACGGTTACCATCCCCTCATCCGGATGGACCGCAGCCTCAAGTCGCGCGTTAGGCAGAGAAACTTCCTTCGGATCACGGAGATAGTAGCGGCCGGCAGGCGCGGCGAATCCGGCAGCCGCAAGCTCAATCAGCACCTGCCCTGGCTCATGCCCGCTCAGCACCTCAACTTCGGATCGTTCACCGAGGAGCGCTGTACTCTGTCCCGGAACCCCCGCCACAAATGCTGAACGATGAATGACCTCGCCTGCAAAAGAATATACCGTCAGCGTCACCGTTCCTTGAAGAGATTCAAGCCTGTCGTTGACCAGCCACACCTTCAGCGGTTCGCCTGGCTCATGCTCCAGCGACAGCAGCACAGGATGGAAGAACGTTCTCGCATAATAATACGAGGCCTTCGGCAGCAGCTCATAATCGATCATCGACCAGCTTGTCCCCGGCCAGCTGTCGTTCAACTGCCACACGAGCGCGCCGCGGTTGCGGTGATTGTTCCGCCTGAAATGCTCAATCCCGTATTTCAGCCCTTCTGCCTGCGTCAGCATGGAGAAATTCATATATTCCTCGATATGATGCGGAATGCCGGTATAGCCCTGCATCAGCAGAATCCCCTTCTGATGATTGGTATCCTTGTTGCGGTGAGCCATCTCCGGACTGCCCCAATAGAACTGCCCTTGGGGGATGTTCTTCTCCAGCGTATAGCGGTTCGCCGAAGCATGCATCCCGAATTCACTGCTGAACAGCGCATCATCCTTTTTGTAATTTTTGAAGGTCACGCCTTCCACGCTGTAGTCAAGCAGCGGCGCTTCCCCATATTTTCGCGGATAGACGGAGCCGTGCCAGACCTGCCAATTATGACGATCTCCGCAGTCCGGATCATTGACATCGTTGTCCCCGCTTGCTCCATACGGCGAAGAAGGCCAGTATGGGCGATTCGGGTCCAGCTCCTCCAGCAACGACGGGATCAATTCATGATAGATGCTCTCTCCGAAGAACGGGCCGGTAATATCCCCTGCCGCCGATTTCATGTCATACAGCCAATCAATTTCATTGTTTCCGCACCATAGCGCCAGGGAGGCACGATTGCGCAGCCTTTTGACATTGTCGATCACTTCCGCGGTGACGTTGTTCATGAAATCCTGATTGAAGTCCGGGAACAGCGCATTGGCAAAAGCAAAATCCTGCCACACCAGCACGCCTTGACGATCGCATTCGTCATAGAAAATATCTTTCTCGTAAATGCCCCCGGCCCAGACGCGGAGCATGTTCATATGTCCTTCCACAGCCAGCTCTACCAGTCCGCGATAGGTCGATTCCCGAATAGCGCCGATCAAGTGATCTGCCGGAATCCAGTTCGCTCCCTTCGCATATACCTTGACACCATTTAATACAAAGGTAAATGTGTCATTCCCGTCCGGATCCTGGAGCGCCAATTCGATGGTCCGGATTCCATAACGGGTCACGTAATGATCCACTTCCTGACCATCTACCAGCAGCTTGACCTCAAGCGTATATAAATAAGGCTCACCCAGGTCATGCGTCCACCATAGGCGGGGATGAGGTACAACCAGCTCACGCTCGGTCCTTCCCCGCTCCATATTCAGCTCTGTTGAGACCACCGCCTGTCCATCCGCGTCAATCAGACAGACAGAGACAGTTGCAGCAGCATGCTTCCTGTAGGCCTTCATCCCGGCTTCGAAGCGGATGATCGCTTCCTCTGCGCTCGCCTTGATCGTGCTTGCATATACGCCCTCCAGCTTGGCCGCATGACGGCGCTTCAGGTGGACCTTGCCCCAGATCCCGACCGTCACCATCCGCGGCCCCCAGTCCCAGCCGAAATTCATCGCTGCCTTCCGTATCCAGGGCCGCTCCTTCGTATACGAGGACCACTCGAACTGCTCCTTGTCACGATGGTGAAGGAACAGCGGATCAAACCGGGCGGCCAGCGAGTTCCAGCCAGCACGAACGATACGGGTAATATCAAACGTGTGAGACATCAGCATATTGGAGGCTGATCCGATCTCATGCCCATTTACATAAATTTTGGCGAAGGTGTCCAGCCCCTCGAACACGAGCTCAAACCGTTCGTCCTGATGAGCCGCTTCGTCCACGGTAAACGTCGTCCGATACCACCATTCCTTCTGCTCGATCCAGCGGCATTTGGCATCGTTATGGCCAAAGTACGGCGGATCAATGATTCCTCGCTCGATCAGGGCCGAATGTACATCGCCCGGCACCGCAGCGCCGATCCAGAAGCGGTCATCCAGTCCGGGTGCCGCAAGCTCAAGCGGATGCTTCTCTCCCACCTCATAATGCTGTATTTTCCAAGGACCTGTCAGTTCCATGCCTTAACCTCACTTCCTGCCTGTGTCTCTTCCCGATATTCGCTCGGCGTTTTTCCGACATGCTTCTTAAACAGCCTGCTGAAATATTTCACATCTTCATAACCGATCAGCAGTGAAATTTCACTCACCTTGGCCGGCGACGCTGCCAGCAGCTCCATCGCTCGCTTCATGCGCAGCTCGGTTACATAATCCCCGAATGTCGTGCCGGTCACCTTCCGAAACAGCTCCCCCAGATGCCCAGGGTGAAGATGCAGATGCCCGGCCACCTGCTGCAAGCTGATCTCCCGTAATGATGATGATTCCACAAACGCTTTAGCCCGCCTCACATGCGCCTCGCTACCATCGCCCAGATGAGTATGATAATGATCCATAATTTCATGCAAGTAACGGAACAGGGCGCCCCGAGGCAGCAGCCCCTCCCTTTCGGTTTGCAGCCATGGCTCCATGCGGAGCTCTTCCTCCCGCCCGGTCGTGCGCAGCGTTCTTTCCAGCCAGCGATAGCCTGCCACGGCCGCCGATTGCAGACAGGCCTCCGCGGATTCGAACGTGCTCTGCGGATCAGCGGACAGCGTCTCGTACAAGCCTTCCACCCACCTGTTCAATGCCACTGGATCGTTGTCCAGCAGCAGCGTGCCAAGCGCCGTTTCCTCCTCCTGGGAGAGCAGCATTTTCCCGCCCTGACGGCTGGCAATGACCCGGTAATCCAGCACCTTTGATGACAGCAGGTGAAAATAGCGGAAGACGGAAGCGGCAGCCGTATAGCTTTGATGCGCCTGCTCAACGCTCGTCACCGTTTCTCCGATCGCCAGCCGGATATTGCATTTCAGCAGGTTCTCTACCCTGCCGATCAGATGCAGCCATCCGTCTTGCGGCTCGGCACCAGCCGGCTCTCCGCCTGCGCCAACCGCCATCAGGCCGACCAGGCTATCCTTCTGGATTGCAAATGCACTGTATGGGAGCAGGTCCTGAAGCATGTTCTGGACAGCAAACAGCAGCAGCGAAGCGGAATAACCTGGCCCATTCCAGCCCTGCGCCTCCAAGATGAGCACCTGCCAATGATAAGCGCCGGGATCCTCTCCCGCTCGTGTAAACGATTCCCCGATAAAGGAGGGCAGCTCTCCGGGCACGGGCTCTCCTTGAATCACCCATTTGTAAAATTGCCGCTCCTTCTCATCGCGGGCCATGCGGTCCTCCCGGGTCTTGTCGGCCCAGCGCTCCTGTAGCCGCTGTTTCGCCTTCAGCACGGTCTGGATAATATCCTCCGGCGGGCTCGTTTTCAGCAGATAGTCCACCACACCCTGCCGGATCGCCTTCTGCGCGTATGCAAAATCGTTATGGCCCGACAAAATAATAATCTCGACGTCCGGTAGCCGCTCTTTCGCTTCATCCGCCATCTCAAGCCCGGTTATGCCGCTCATCCGGATGTCTGTCAGAATAATATGCGGCTTATCAACGGGCAGCCGCTCCAGCGCTTCCTCGGCCGAAGAGGCCGGCGGCAGCAAGGTGAGCCCAAGCTCGCTCCATGAAATGACACTGGATAACCCTTCGCGAATGATTTCCTCATCATCAACGATCAAAACTTTCATGGCGCCCCCTCCAACATCGGAATCGTGAATGCAATCCGGGTACCTCCGCCCTCCCGGCTGTCCACCTCAAGCTGAGCATCCGGACCGTAATGCAGCATCAGACGCTCATTCACGTTGCGCAGGCCGTAGCCGCCTTCCTCAGCGGCCCCTTCCTGATCCAAATCATTGTGATCCAGCGGCTCGTGCAGGGATCGGCGAACCTCTTCAAGCCGCTCCCGGCTCATGCCGACACCGTCATCCAGAATCAGAAAGCTCATCATCCGCCCCTCCGGACGGATCATGATCAAGATCGTGCCCGGCCCGTCTTTCTTCTGCAGCCCGTGGATCATGGCGTTCTCCACCAACGGCTGCAGGAGCAGCTTCAGCATCATTTGGTCCTTCAGGGATGCATCCACCATATAATCGACCCGGAATTTGCCGGAGTAGCGAATGTTCTGCACCCGAGCATATTGGCGAATATGATCCACTTCCTGTTCCACCGGGCAATATTCCTTGCCTTGATTCAGACTCAGCCGCAAGAACTGGCTGAGACCCTCCACCATATCTGCAATCCGCGCCTCCTTGGCCATCAGCGCAATCCAGTGAATCGAGGACAAGGTGTTGTACAGGAAATGCGGGTTGATCTGCGCCTGAAGCGCACGCATATCCGCCTCCTTCTTCCGTGCCTCTCCTCGAATCACATCCTGCTTCAGCTCCTCAATATGAGCTCCAAGCAGATTGTAGCTTTCGCCCAGCTTGCCGATCTCATCATCCGTAGTCACCGCAAAATGCGGAAGCGGACGATGCGGATTAATTCGGGTCAAGTGGCGGGCCAGCAGCTGCAGCGGACGCGTCGTTCGGCGGACGGTGAACCAGACGAGCAATACGCTGACCGCTGCCGATATGCCGACCGCAATCCCGGTCAGTCCCAGAATATAACCGTTCTCAGCACGGTACTGATCGTAGGGGATAGTGCCGATTAGAATCCAATCGGTGAGCCCTTCACGGTAATACAGCACCGTGCGTTTGCCCTCATCTTCTCCATATACCGCAGATCCGCTTTCCGCCTGTGAGACAATGGAGAAGAGGCCTGGATCATATTCGTCCAGCCTCTTCCCGAGTCTCGATTTATCCGCCGATGACAGAATGATGCCATCGGCATTCACCAGTTCAATGCGCCCCTCGCCCCGCCCGAAATCCGGACGAATCAAACTGCGGGACAGCACCCTCTCGCTTAGGCTGATGGACATCCAGCCCAGGTGGGCATAATCATGGATGCTGCGAATCGGCCTCATCAAGGTGATCACATGCTGCTCCCCCGAATAGTTTACAATCCGGTACACGTCGGACCAGAACTTGCCGGGCTTCCGCTCCTTCGCAAGGCCAGGGTTCGGCAGATCGGATTCATACCAGTTGCCCGTGGACAGCTGTGCATCAAACCGCTCGGGGTAAATCGAAATATTGGCGATATAGGGCTTGGAGGTAGCCAGATTGGTCATCCGGCCCACGATCTCTGTCCGCTCATCCTCCCGGTCCTCATGCCGGAGCAAATAACTTTGAATATCCCTTTCCCCAATCAGATAGATGGATATGTTCTCGATATCCACCAGCATAAAACGAAGGTTGGCATCCAGCTGCTTCAGCATATCGATGCCGGACAGCGTAGCCTTTTCTTCCGTAATTCGGGATGAGGTTACAAAAGCGAACAGTCCGAGCGCCACCAGTGGTATAACAACCGACCCGGCAACAAGCAGAGACAGCTTCCGCCGAAGTGATGAACGAAGCCAGCGTCGCAAGGCGGATCCCCCCTCCCTATGTACTCCCTTATCCTTTCACAGCCCCGGCCGTCATCCCTTTCATCATCTGCTCCTGGAATAGAAGATACAGCAGCACCGTCGGAATGACAGAGAGCGTCATCGCCGCGAGCGTCAGCCCGTAATCGGTCTGATATCCGTCGGCGAAGTTGGCAATGGCCAAAGGCAGCGTCTTGAGTTCTGTCTTGTTAATAAATACAAGGGCGAACGAAAAATCGTTCCATGCATGCAAAAAGCTGAGTATGGTGACCGTCGCCAGCGCCGGCAGCGACATGGGCAGCATGATCCGGAAGAACAGCCCCCACAGGCCGGTGCCGTCAATAAAGGATGCCTCCTCGATATCCCGCGGTATGCTGGTCAAATAAGCGGTCAGCACAAAAATCGCGGTCGGAAGCGCAAATGCCGTATATGGCAATATCAGAGCCCAGTATGTATTGAGCAGGGACATCTGTTTCATCAGAATGAACAATGGAACGAGGGTGCTGTGGATCGGAATCAGCATTCCGACAACAAAGAAAGCAAACATCCACCCTTTCCATTTGAACTGGAATCTGGCAAGAATAAATGAGGCCAGCGCGGCGATAAACAAGGTCAATACCAGCGACCCCAGCGATACGATGATCGAATTGACGAAGGCGCTGCCGAGCCTTGAGCTGGCCCAGGCATGGCTGAAATTGTCCCATCTCCAGATTTCAGGCAAGCCAAACGGCCGGCTGTAAAAATCCTCATTCGTTTTAAACGCGCTTATCACGAGCCAAAAGAACGGATACAACGTTAAAATACCATAGATCGTAAGGATTAGCCAAAAGATACTTTGGCCCGCTCTGCGAACGATCGAGCCTGCTCCGGCTCCGGACGGTCCCGGCTTGGCTGCGGTTGTGGCTGTTTGCATAACTCCCGTCTCCTCCTCTCTCTATAACACCTCTATCTATCTGTTTACAGCGTACGTTCATCTCGCGGATAAACGCGGATCGGCCGATGATTACACCGCATCTTTCTTCCTGGAGGCCAGCCATTGACTCGTTCCGATCAGCAGCAAGCTGATGATCACAATCGTCGTTGAGATGGCACTGCCGAAGCCATAGCGGTAAGTCGTAAATGTGGAGTTGTACATATACGTAGCCAGCAGCTCCGTTGCGTGAGCCGGTCCGCCCTTGGTCATGATGAACACCAGGTCAAATGACTTCAAGCTTCCCGATATGCACAAAATGATGGCGACCTGAACCGTGTTTTTGATCATGGGCAGCGTGATGCTGACCAGTTTTCTCAGACCCGATACACCGTCGATTTTGGCAGCGTCATGAATTTCGCTTGGAATGTTCTGCAGCGCCGACACGAAGATGATCAGATACAGCCCGACAAAACTCCAGATCAGCGGCGGCACCAAGGAATAAATGGCGATCACCGGATCGGACAGCCACTGCAGTCGCCAGCTATCCAGCCCCAGCGTGTTCAGCAGAAAGTTCAAGATGCCGATCTGCGGATGATAGATGTACTGCCAGATCATCCCGATCACAACGGTGGACAGCACCATCGGCAGAAACACAGCCGAACGGAGAAATCGGTGAAGCAGGCTGCTTTTATGCAGCAGCACAGCCAGTACTAGCGCAATGGGAATCTGTCCGAATACCGAGGCGAGAACGAATATAATGTTGTTTTTTAACGCTCGCCAGAATATCGGATCACGCCATATTTCAGCATAGTTTTGCAGCCCGATATAGCTGGCCTCGCCAATGCCGGACCAATCGAAGAATCCGTAATACGCCGACCATATTACCGGGACAAAAACGAACAGGGCGTAAAGAATCACCGCCGGCGCCAGCCCTGTCATAATAAAGCGGCGGTTTTGCAGTAGGTTCATCCAGCTCACACTCCCTTGAAATGAAATTCCCCCTCCCTCACCGGGAAGGGGGATCGCTTGACGTAAAGCTTACTTGCCTGCGGCCTGCGCCTGGGCATCCTGGAGTTTTTGAGCAACATCCTCGGCTTTTCCGTTCATCAGCAGATCTTGCAGGCCGTTGTTGATCACCTCTGTGGCCGCCGATCCCAGCTTGGAATCGTATACCGGTGTAATCTTCACATCCTGCATCAGCTCATACAGCTCCACAAACAACGGATGGGCCTTGCTTCTGTCCAGTTCAATGTTGTAGCTGACAAGCGTGCTGCTGTCCAGCGTAGCTTTCTGACCGTCAGGTCCAGCCAGCGCATAGAACAGCTTCATCGCTGCTTCCTTCCGCGCTCCTTCGAGCTTCTTGCTCACGCCAAGACCGGTTCCAACCACTCCGGAAGTGACGTTCGCCTCGCCTTTACCGCCGTCAATGGCCGGCAAAATCGTAATATGCGTGTTGTCCAGCACTTCTGCCGGCGCGTTGTTCACCAGGTTCGCAAGCGCCCAACCGCCGTTGATCACCATCGCGGCTTTGCCCTGGAAATACAGCTGCATCATCTGGGTTTCGTCAATGCTGTTAAACCCTTCCTGGAAAGCACCGGCCTCACCCAGGCTTTTCAGCACGTTCAGCGCTTCAATGAACTCAGGATCGGTAAATTTCGCGCCGTCCTGCTCCACTGCTTTCAGGAACCAATCGGTGCCGGTAATGCGGTCAGCCAGCGTGCTGAACAGGGTGGATTGAACGACCCAGTTGGCCTTGTTCCCAAGCGCAATCGGAATGACATCATTGTCATTAAAAGTCTGAATCGCCGTCTCCAGCTCTTCCCAGGTCGTTGGCACCTTGACACCATATTGGTTGAAGATCGCCTCGTTGTAATAAATAAAAGAAGTAGGTGCCAGGTTCATCGGCACGGAGTAGACTTTGCCATCCACGGTATAGCCATCCAGCGCATTCGGAATAAAGTTGTTCTTCCATTCCGGATTAGCTGCAAGCTCCTCATCGATTGGCTGAAGCAGATCGCCGTTCACGAACTCCTTCGTCATCGCATCCGGCCACATTACGAACAGATCCGGCATTTCGTCGGCGGCAGCCACCGTGCGCAGCCGTGTTCTCAACCCGTCCGTAGGCAAGCCTTCGTCAACAACCTCAATATTCGGATTGTCATTTTTGAAATCCTCGATAATCTGGCGCATCGCTGTCGCCTTGGCATCCTGCCCGGTCCAGTTATGCCAGATGCTGATGCGCACCTTTCCTTCACTGCTTCCGCTGCCGTTGCTGTTTCCTCCTCCGCATGCGGCAAGCAAGACAGATGTGATCAATGTGAAGCAAAGCACGGTTATCCATTTTTTCATCTCTAGTAAGCCCCCTTTCATTTGCTAGACTCATTGTAATGGTAGCGCTGTCTTTTGGTAAGGGGACGAATGGCGGTCACAGGGTAGAAAAATTACGGTCTTCCATGTCTTCCGTATATAGGCAGTCGCCATTGTGCCGCACCGCACATACAATAAACCAATGTTCGCGTGTAAGGGGGTTCGAAGATGAACACGATGTCCAATGCGCCTCAGAATGCTTTTGTCCATTATATCGGGCCGAGCCCGGTCACCAGCTTCCAGCCGAAGTCCATGTATCCTGCGATTGATCCAACCGCATTCGTGGGGCCGTTCAGCAGCGTCATCGGGGATGTGACGATCAAGCCGCATGTGTTTATTGCTCCGCATGCCAGCATCCGTGCCGATGAAGGCTCCCCTTTCTATATAGGAGAACGCGCCAGCCTGCAGGACGGCGTGATCCTGCATGGCCTGTACGATGAGCGGGTTGAGGTTAAGGGGCGCCATTATTCCATCTATATCGACCGTGATGTTAGTATAACGCACGGTGCGATCGTACACGGGCCGGCTTACATCGGGGAGCGTTCCTTTGTCGGTTTCCAGTCGCTTGTGTTTCAGGCCATCGTCGGAAGTAATGTGTATATCTCCAGCAACGCTGTCGTCACCGGCCATATCGTTGTAGACAGCCATCGCTTCGTTCCGCCAGGGGCCGTCATTGATACCCAGCAGAAAGCCGATGAACTGCCTCCGATCCCTCGCAATGCCGATGAATTTGCCGCAGCCGTACGCGCAGTGAATCGCGAATTCACCTCCAGCTATACCTTGCTGTTTGGCAAACGCCGCTGTTCCTGCGGCCTGGCCTGCTCATAATCTGTCTAATTTTTTCCGCTCTAAGCGAGAAGTTCAACATGATCCGGCTTATACGGAATATATATCTATTGAATTTATGTAGCTTGCGCTATCAAAAAAGGGGGACTTTCGTTGCCTGATCATGTAACCACCTCCCGCTTCATCCTGCAATCGGATGCCCGGAGGGATCATCTGATCCACCCGTTGCCGCCGGTATGGTGGAGCCGACCGTATGAATATGCCTGGGCTTTGTCATTTGCTCGCGAGGACGATGTGCTGCTGGATGCAGCATGCGGGATATCTCATCCATTCAAGTTTGCGCTGGCTGAGGTCAGCCGGGAGGTTCATGCCTGCGATATCGACCCGCGAATCACATCCCGGTCGCAAATTCTGGAGGACATCGCGCGCGATTTTGGACTGGATGCTGCGCAGCGGCAAGCCAGCGATTGGCAGCATCGACTGCATCTTGCCCATGCCAATCTGGCGGATCTGCCTTATGACCGCGAGAAATTCGACAGGGTGTTCTGCATCTCGGTGCTGGAACACATGACGCCTGAGGACCAATCAGCAGCCATTGGGGAGTTTTACCGCACTCTCAAACCTGGCGGATTGCTGGTGCTTACTTTCGACTATCCAGCGGTTCATCTGGAGAACATCCAGCAGACACTGCAGCAGGCTGGCTTTGCCTTCGCGGGGGAGACCGATTTCAGGCTGCCGCCTGACGCGCTATATACCGAAATGTGGGGCGGGCTGCACTGCTTCCGGGCCGTGCTTCATAAACCTTCTGACGCCTGAAGCGGCAGCGGCAGCCGAGGATCATAGGTAATGAGCCGATATCGACACCAAAAAAATCCTTAGCTTCTGTATCGATATACAGACAGCTAAGGATTTTGGTTGTGTGCAATCAAGCGTCGGCCTTCGATTCGGCAGCTTGGTATTCGCGCTGGCCTCTACTCGGCCTATCCGTCTTCGTTACCCTTCCAGCGACTGCAAGTATTCTCTCACCTGGGTCGGCGTTTTCGCAAATTTGCTGTGCAGATGGGCTACTTTCTCTCCGTTTTTATAGACAAGCAGACTCGGGATGCCGCGCACCTCATTGGCTTCGGCAATCGGCTGGAACTGCTCCGCATCCATCGCATAAAATTCCTTATCTGCATTCTCCGCGATAATATCGCCGATAAAGCGGTCCAGATTTTTGCAATCCGGGCACCACGTCGTATCAAACTTCAACACCGTATATTGATCACGCTGAATCAATTGCTGAAACTGTTCTTCTGTTAGGATTCTGTCCACTTGCAGCCTCTCCTTTTAAACATCGTTGTCGTCGGTATATAGGTCACTATATAACAGTAAGTGAGAAAACACAACCTCTCGCCCTGTTACTCTCATATAGCCCCCTCCCCGTCAGCATACGATCCGCCGCCAGCCGGCAGCGCTTAACCACGCCATTACCCTGTAATCGCCTTGTACATTCTCGATTCGGGATGCTGGCGCTGCAGCTTATACAGCAGAATGCATATTGAGCCGTGCGTCCGCAAGTCTCGCCTGGTCAAGAAGCGGGTAATCGTATAGCATGCCTTCATATACGACGGTCAAGGCCGGATGAAGCATGAAATCATGCGGTGTCACCACCGTCGATGAACGATCCCAGAGCCGAACCCCGCTCTGCCGCAATGTTTCTGCTACGAACTGCGAACAGAAATAGCTCTTGTCCCTCGTAATATCCAGCCTCATCAGCAAGCCGAACAATCCGATCAAATTATAGCGATAATCGTCTTCTTCTTCCTTATAATGCCGAATGACCCGATTCACCTCGTCATACTGAAGCTGAGACAGTTCCAGACGGAGCAGGGCACATCTCGTGCTTGGAAAGTTACGAAACGTCCCTTCATATACATTCTCTTCTACAAAGCCGCCAATCCACGGATTGCCCGGACATTTGCGTCCAAAACTGTAGACCTCCGACAGCTTCTCGTCCAGTGCAATCGAGGCATGATTGTAAGGCGCAGCAGTGACCCTTTTGATCAGGCGTGTAAACATCGTCCCCGTATCCGTCAGCAGCACATAAATGTTTCGATTCCCGTTCATATCCCGTTTCCCCCATACCTTAACGTTCGGTTTAACCTTTCGGTAAACATTGATTAACTTCATTGTATGAAAGGCAGACCCGGGACAACACCGACCCAGGCAGTGAATCTGACCTGGACCTTGGAGCGATGCAGCCCTGGACCAAAGTCTGGGAAGCTTAGGATGAACTTCTTATCCGTTACAAAAGGGCCGTGTGCTAACCGTTATACAATCGGCGGTAAGCCGACGGCGTCATCCCTTCATGCTCCATAAACTTCTTGTTAAAGTAACTGACGCTGGGATAGCCGGCATCCACGGCAATGGTGCCAATCGTGTCCTCCTTCCGCTCCACCAGCCACTGCTTAGCCATCTGCAGCCGGCAGCGGGTGATGAACTCCATCGGCGTCATCTCCATCACGCTGCGGAACAATTTGCAGAAATAATAGGTGCTCACCCCAATCCGCTCCGCCCATTCCTCCAGAATGAACGGCTGCACCGCTTCCTGCTGCATCATCGGCAGAATCTCCAAAATCCGATGTTCCGAAGTCCCCGACTTCGGGCCGGACAGCGGGGAAGCTTGCTCTACGAATTCTGTCAGCAGCGCATAAGTCAGTATCGATAATCGTCTCGGGTTCAGCATCCGGTGCTGTTCCGCCTCGTGCAACAGCTCTTCATGGGCCTGTTCAAAGGCAGCGCGCTGCCGGATGGTCCACAGCTGGCTTTTGTGGAAGCCTCGTTCAATGAGATAATGCCGCAAACCGCTGCCGTAAAAATGAAACCAGCGCACATCCCAAGGCTCGTCCTCGCTGCTGTAATAGCGCTGCTGCTGCATCGGAAAATAGAGAACCGCCTCCCCCGGTCCGAGCGGATAGACCTTATTGTCGAGCTCAACATAGCCCTTCCCTGAAGCGACGTAATGAATATTAAAGTTGTTGAGTGCCCCCGCAGAACGGGATACGCTATGATCAGGTTCTTCCTGGTAGATGCCAACCGATTCCGGGAAGCAGAAGAAGGGCATTTGCGGAAGTGTGAGCAGCACGATTTGTCGTTTCATCCCGTCCCTCCATAGAACAATATTGTTATAATCGATTGCAAAATAATATTATATCAATTTTAATTTCTGTCTTTTATAATCGCAATATAATCTTAATCGTATCCGAGGAGTTGATTTCAAGCCATGAGCGCACCCAAGCTGAAGTGGGGAATTCTGGGCTGTGCCAGCATAGCCAAGCGTGCTGTCATTCCCGGTGTTGCCAATTCCCGTCTGAATGAAGTTGCAGCGATAGCAAGCCGCGACGAAGAGAAAGCGAAGAAGACGGCGGAGGAGTTGAATATTCCTACAGCCTACGGAAGTTATGAAGCACTGCTGGAGGATCCGTCCATCGATGTCATCTATGTTCCGCTCCCGAATCATTTGCATAAGGAATGGAGCATCCGGGCACTTGAAGCAGGCAAGCATGTGCTGTGCGAGAAGCCGCTGGCACTGACTGAAGCGGAAGCTGCCGAGATGGCAGATGCTGCTGAGCGGACAGGAATGCACCTGGCCGAAGCATTCATGTACCGCCATCATCCGCGTTACGACATGATCAAGAAGCTGATCGTTGAAGGAGCGATCGGCGAGGTTCGCGCCATCCACAGTGCCTTTACCTTCAACAGTGCCGGAAATCCGGGCAATGTTCGTTTCCGTAAAGATTGGGGCGGCGGCTCGATCTATGACATCGGCTGTTATCCGATTAATGCAGCCCGGCTGCTGCTTGGACAGGAACCACAAGCCGTCACCGTGCAAGCCCTCTTCTCGCCTGAGCATGATCATGTCGATATGATGGCTTCCGGATTAGTTGAATTTGAAGGCTACGTCTCGCTTACCTTTGACTGCGGAATGTGGGCTGCCTTCCGTAATCCGCTTGAAATCATCGGGACAGAGGGCATCATTGAAGTGCCTCATGCCTACACATTCCCCGAAGGCGGCGGCCACTTCTTCCTCACGGCCAAGGGGGAGCGCCATCAGATGGATGTCCCCCATGTAAACGCATACAGTGAGCAGGCCGACGAGCTGGCGGAGGCGATCATATTCCGCAGGCCGCTTCGTTACCCTGTGGCGGATGCCGTGCACAATATGCGGGTGATTGATGCCTGCCTTCAATCCGCTCATGAGCGGACCAGAATCACATTAAATGCATATCCAGGAGAGGAGCTAAAAGCATGAAGTATATTTCAATCCAGGGATTAAACAAACCGGTCTCCGTACTAATGAAAGGCTCGGACTACTTCTATCATGATAACTATGAGAAGGCTGCGGCCAATCTCGACGCCTTCCTAGCCATTGGCGGCAATTCGATTGATACGGCACATATCTACTGCGGCGGACAAAGCGAAGAGGTAATCGGGCGCTACATGGAGGAAAGAGGCAACCGGGATCAGCTCGTCATTCTGACCAAAGGCGCTCATCATGATCAGAATGGGCCCCGGGTAAACCCGAAGGCGATTCAACAGGATATCCTTACAAGCTTTGAACGGCTTCGCACCGATTTCATTGATTTGTATGCCCTCCACCGTGACGATCCTTCGGTTCCGGCAGGCGAAATTGTGGAAGCGCTGAATACCTATATCAAATCCGGCCAGGTCGGCGCCATCGGTGTCTCCAACTGGACGTGGCAGCGCATTCAGGAAGCCAACACGTATGCCGCTGAGCATCAGCTGGTCGGTTTCACATTCAGCAGCCCCAATCTGAGTCTGGCCAAGCCGAATGAGCCCTTCTGGACAGGCTGCGTGTCAGCAGACCAAGAGACTTGCGACTGGCATGAAGCCGAGCAGTTCCCGCTTCTGTCGTGGTCATCCCAGGCCCGCGGATTTTTCACCGGGCGCTTCACGCCTGAAGTGCGCGATAATGCGGATCTCGTTCGCGTCTTTTACAACGACGACAACTGGGAGCGTCTGGAACGGGCGAAGCAGCTGGCCAAAGACAAAGGCGTAACGCCGATTCAGATCGCGCTTGCCTATGTACTGAACCAGCCGTTTCCGACCTGTGCCCTGATTGGCGCCCAGACGCCAGAGGAGCTGCGCTCCTGCGAGGAAGGCGCACAAATTGAGCTGACGCGCGAAGAGCTGAACTGGCTCGATCTGAGTGCAGACCGGTAACATCTAGGGGCTTATCAGCTTACCGCCCTAATTCGAATCAATCGCTATGCATACAAACGGCCCTTCTCACATCATGAGGAGGGTCGTTTGTACTTCTGTTTCATCGGCAGCCTCGTCCATCTCCCCACGAAAAAAAACCTGCGCTGTGCCGCAGGTCAAATCCACGATAGAAAGGTCACTTCTCCTATAAAAGGCTCACTGCCAGCAGATTAAAAAGGGCCAATGGAAGAATCACGTTGGAATAGTACGGATTGGCAGGGTACGGCGGGTATCCGCCATATGGAGGGTAAGGCGGTCTAGGCCGTGGCCCGTATGGGTACAGTCCCCTTGGATCATGCTCGATATGAATGTAGACGTTTTTTGCATCCACATTGATAATGACCCCTTCAACGATCTCGTCATCCATCGTATGCACTCGTACCTTGTGATGAAGCGCCTTTTGCAGCGACTGGTACGCATGCTCTTTATGCTTCTTCATCGAATTGACCAGCTGGTGATCACACTGGAACAGCAGCTGTTGTCCCGGGTAGGTTGACATGGTACTCCTCCTTTTATATCATCTCACCGTAATGTATGCATTTGCCTTGACGAGGGTGTTCGCCTACCCGCTTCTTTTTCCGTTTAAATTCACCATCAGACGGGTAATACAAGCAAGAAACATATATTCAAGGAGAAAGTCTGGGGGATGTCGTATATTTACATAGAGCAAGTATTTCATTTCCGGGTTTGATCAAGCGCGATGGAGTTTTGGGCTGCCTTTGCCATGCATGCTATCGTTTCATTTCATCTTATTACAGTTCATGTAAGTGTAAGTTGACGGGGGTGAGCCTTTTGATATTTTTTTCATCACAGGAATGGGTTTGGGAACAGCTATATAACGAGTTACCGGTTGGTCTTGCGCTCCTGTCTCCGGAACAGGACGAATGGGTATGGGCCAATCGCAGCTTTTATCAATTTTTCGGGGGCAGCGAAACAGAATTTATGCAGACGAAGCGGAAGGAAATCCGCGAATTCTCTCCGACGTTCATTCACAGCGCATACGAGCAGCTTCGCACCGGGCACAAGCCAGTGGTTGAAACGGTTCTGGACATGCTCCGGCCCGATCACCGCTTAGACACCTTATCCTTGAAATATACACGCCTGCGAAGCCCCTCCGGCGACCAGGAGCTGCTTCTTATTACATGCCATCCCACCGGCGTGAACCAGCGGTTCCTCAAAAACCAGAACAAATACCGACAGATTATTGAAAACTCTCAAGACTTTATATCCAGGACGACCTTGGATAATGCCGTCTTCCTCTACTGCTCTCCTGCCTGCTATAAGCTGCTGGGATATCATCCGGAAGAGCTTCAGGGGAACAGCGCCTTTGACTATATATATCCGGAAGATGTCGCGCCGCTGAAGGAATACTTGCAATTCTGCCAGCACAGCGAGCCGGCGATGCCGATTACGTTTCGCTATATTCACAGGGATGGCAGGCACATCTGGTTTGAAGTCAACTGCAAGCCGATCATCGGCCGCGAGGAAGGCGAGCATACGGAAATGCTGTACATTGCCCGCGATATTTCCGAACGGAAGAGAATGGAGTTCAAACTGAAGGAAAGCGAGCAGCGTTACCGCTCCCTGTTTGAATACAATCCATCGGCCGTGTACTCCATGAACCTGGACGGCGAATACATGACCGCCAACCGCAATCTGCAGGAGCTGACCGGCTACACGCTGGACGAGCTTATCGGAATGTATTTCGGCCCGATTGTGGCCGAGAAGGATTTGCCCAAGACGCTGTATCATTTCAACATGGCGAAAGAGGGCAAGCCTCAAAGCTATGATCTGACGATCAAGCACAAAGACGGGCATCTGGTTGAAATCAACACGGTCAATATCCCAATTATCGTGGACGACGAAGTAGTGGGCGTATATGGCATTACGCGGGACATCACCGATCGCATTCGCTCCCTGGAAGAAAACAAGAAGCTGAGCCGCGAGCTGACCCTTCTGCTCAATACCGTCTCCGAAGGAATTGTCGGTCTGGATCAGGAAGGTCGGGTAGCTTTTATTAATCCGGCAGGGGCCGCAATCTTCGGCATCGCGCCTGCATCCATCATCGGACTCAGCTGCTATCACCTTATCAGGGAAATGCGCCTGGACGGGAATTTCTATCAGGAGGATTCACCGATCGTGGAGGCTGTGAGAGGCGGCCGATCGCTGTCGCGCACCGAGATTGTGCTGTGGAGGCAGGACGAAACCAGCTTTCTGGCAGACTATCAGGTCAATCCGATATGGGACCAGGGCGAGCTGAAAGGAGCGGTGCTTGTATTCCGCGATATTACGAGTGAGAAGGACATTATCCGCGCCAAAGAAACCGCCGAGCGTGCCGATCAGGCCAAGTCCGAGTTTCTGTCCATGATGAGCCATGAGCTGCGGACGCCCATGAACGGGATTATCGGCATGATCGATTTGCTGTTGAACACCAGTCTGGATGAGGAGCAGCAGACGTTTACTAAGATTCTGAAGGAAAGCAGCACCTCCCTTCTGCATACGCTAAATGAAATACTCGACTACAGCCGAATTGAAACCGGTAAAATGACGTTGAACAAGGAACCGATTGACCTGCGGGCCCTGATGCAGAGCGTGATTGATCTGTTCTCCGGCAAGGCCCGGGAAAAAGGGCTGCAGCTCACTTGCAGCCTCGACGCCGAAACTGTCCCCAAAGTCGTCATCGGGGATCCGATCCGGCTGCGCCAGGTGCTTGTGAATCTGATCAGCAATGCCGTCAAGTTTACGGAACGCGGCAGTGTCTTCATGTCTGCCAAAGGAATGACCTGCTCTGGCAAGGAGGAGATTACCCTCGCTTTTGAAGTGAAGGATACAGGGATCGGCATTCCGATTGAACAGCAGCATCAGCTGTTTCTGTCCTTCTCCCAGCTCCACCCCTTCTTGAACCGAAAGTATGGCGGAACCGGCCTCGGCTTGGCCATCAGCAAAAAGCTTGTCGAGCTCATGGGCGGCGCCATTGGCGTAGACAGCCGTGAAAATGAAGGGTCCTGCTTCTATTTTACGGTTCCTTTGGAATTGTGGGATGAGCGCAGTCACACGGCTGAGAGGTCAGATCCCCCCTCGGTTCCGCATGATATGGGAAAACCTGCCGATGCTTAAACTGAAGCAACCCCAAGGACCCTTGAAGTGCACCCCTTAGAATAGACATTGGATTAACCCCCTGGTTGAT